>PHDM01000022.1:11340-46968 GCA_002840985.1 Bacteroidetes bacterium HGW-Bacteroidetes-17 | reverse complement strand
GCAATTATTTATTGACCGAATTAATTAAATCGATTGGTTACAAACAACAAGCTATAACCATTAGTCAAGATCAAAAAGAACCTGAAAAGAAAGAGGATAATTCGAATAATGAATATCTGGTTAAAGCTATAAATGATTATAAGAAGGTATTAAAGCTGGATCCGAACTTCGCGTTTGCCTATTATAACAGTGGTTATGTGAATTGTATTTTGGGCGATTATAAAAATGCTATTGACGATTTTACGTATGCAATTCAACGGAACAATACTTTTGCGGAGGCCTATTACAACAGAGGTTTGATTCTCATTTTCCAGAACGAAAACAAGATAGGTTGTCAGGATTTAAGTAAGGCTGGAGAACTGGGAATTCCAAATGCTTATTCGGTTATGAAACGTTATTGTCATCAGTAATTTGGTTGCTGGTTGCCCTGCCTGCGGCAGGCAGGTGGTTGCTGGATGCTGGTTGGTGCATATTTAGTTTCTTTCATTATGCATTCTGCATTCTTCATACTTCATACTTCATTCTACATTCTTCATTCTACATTTTTCATTTTACATTTTTCATTCTTAAACACCCCAAGTATGATTCCCAGCACGATCCCAAGCAATGCGGCAACAATAACCCTATATTCCTCCGGCAATAGGAATGTTATTGTGTGGGCCGGAACCCAAAAAAACGGAATCGTTTTAAATACAGTAAAGTCGATAAACTGCCTCCAATTAATACTCTCGATCGTTGCTCCAATCGTGATTTTCCTATCTGTTTTTTTCAATTCAAGATAAGTATCCGAAACCCTGTGGAAAGCCATCATTGTTGGTGCAAAAGTAAAATTCATTAATACCGACACGAACAATGCGAAGAAAAATGTGGTCCCTTCAAAAGGTAAAATTTTACTTGACTGTAATGCCATTACACCAACCGGAAAGATTTTAAACATCAACACAATCGTGATTCCGATAAATCCCCAGACGAAGGCCTTTGATAAAATTGAGGTTGGAATCTTCCATTGCTTCATTCTGAGTCGCATGCCAATAAAATCTCCTATAGTTGCCAGAAAAAAGAACTTAACAAAACCACCCAATAATTTATATTCAGCGGCAAATTCAAGGAAGAAACTACGGGTAACAACAAAAACCAAAAGAATTGTGAATACGAGAACAAGGCTTGAAATTAAATAATCTTTCTTCATTACTTCTTATATATAAAAACCATTCACAACATTGCAATTGACAAGATTTTCAATTGCAATTTGAGACAAAAGTATGAAATAAAATGCTTTAATTTCCTTGATTTAAAAAGCGATTTTACCGGGAACTTATAAAGGATTTTAATAACAAAATGAATAATGAATAATGAATAATGAATAATGAATAATCAATAATCAATAATCAATAATCAATAATCAATAATGAATAATGAATAATCAATGATCAATAATCAATGACTACTCGTATTTTATCGCATCTACCGGGTTTTTACTGGCCGCTTTATATACTTTTCCGATAATAGTTAAAACTGAAACGCTTAAAATAACTATCGTAGGAATGATGAATGTGCTGATACTGGCACTTTGACACACCTCATATATACTGGCCAATAGCATCTCTGATAAATAATAGCCCAAAACTGAACCTAATATTGAAGAAATAAAAATAATAAATAAAAATTCACGGTTCAGTAAACTTATGATGTGATATACTGGTGCTCCCAATACCTTTCTGATCCCTATTTCTTTGGTTCGCTTTATGACTTTTAAAGAAACCAGGGTATATAATCCAACCAATGAAAGCAACACCGAAACAACCGCTAAAAATAAAAATATATCAATAATATTATTGTTTATGGATTTAGATTCAGCCAATCGTTCTTCCTGCAAAAAGCCAGGATACACGGCATTAGGGATTAATTTTTCCCATTCATTACGCATATATTTGTTCAATTCTTCCAGATTTTTAGGTTCGGCCTGAACCACCAAGGTTCTCATTCGCTCTTTTACGCCAAGTTTTAACATGGTTGGAGTAATTTCATTCCAAAATCCAAAAGGATAAAAATTACGAACAACACCAACTACGGTAAGTTCAGTAGTATCATTTTCTCTCAATCTCTGACCGATTGCCGATTCCCATCCATAAGTTTCTACAAGTTTTTCATTGACGATGATAGCCTTTTCTCTTTCAGATTCTTTAAAGTCCTGATCAAAATAGCGACCATCAACTAATTCAAAACCCATGGTCTCAAAATATCCTTTGCCTATATCAAATCCGAAAACTTCATGCTCCTGTTCAGCACCCCATTTAAGTGTGCGACTATAATTTGACCAGCTGATATGTTCTTCGGACCAACCCATTTTATTAATCATGGGATTTTGGCTGATGGTATTTCTGAAGAGTTCAAGAGTGGGATTATTACTAAAAGGCACCGCAATGATTTTATCTTTCGCATATCCCATCGATAAATTCTCCTGGAATTTTGCGTTTTGTGTAAATATCACAGTAGAAATAATTCCTGTGACAGCTAATAAAAACTGAATTACCAATAATATTTTAGAAAGCAAGCCGGCTCCACTTAACTTAACGTTTCCTTTTAAAATATTAATCGGGTTAAATTTGCTTACATAAAAAGCGGGATAAGATCCAGCAGCAAGTCCTGTTATGATTAACAAAACGAAAAGAAAAACCCACAATTTTCCGCCATCAGCAAAATTAATTGCTATAGTGTACTCCCACATTTTACTCCACTCATCAATCAAATAAGATCCAATCAGAAGGGAAGCAAGTAACGCAATAAAACATAAAACTATGTTTTCTCCCAGAAACTGGATCATGGTATGAATACGCAAACCGCCCATTACCTTTCTTAATCCGATCTCTTTCAAACGACGACTTGAAATTGCCAAAGCTGTATTTGTAAAGTTCAGACATGCTAACAGCAAAATGAGTATTGCCATGATGCTGGGTGCCGCAAAAGCCGCTGGATGCAATCCTTGATTAAGCCCATAATTCCATGTATTCCTGGCTGTATTTGGAATAACTTTCATTGGTTCGAGATGAAAACTTGCGACCTTTAAATCCTCCCTGGCCCTGTTTTGAACTGGTATAAAAGTCTGTAACTGATCTTCAATATTTTTTACATATTTCTTATCCGGAATTAAAAGGAATGTACCTGCAACCCAGGCCCTCCAATTATTCTCATCCAGATTATACATTTCAATATAATTATCAATATGGGTTAAAACACTGAATTGAAAACTGGTATTTTCAGGTAAATCCTTGATAATCCCACTGACTTTAAATGTCCGTTCTTTACCATCGGTCAAAAAAACACTGATCATTTCACCAATGGGGTCATTCTCACCAAAACAAATTTGTGCAAATTCTTCGGTGATAATGGCACTTCGCGCGTCCTTTAATGAATTTGCATCCCCCCGTAAAAAAGGATAATCAAAAACGCTAAACATATTTTCGTCGACAAAGCCAACATTATTGCTGAATATCTTATCCCCATACCTGATAGCCATTCTGCTACGTTGAACCCTGACAACTTCATCAACCCCAACCATCGAATTGCCGATGGCCGGCTTTAATGAAAGCGGGTTCATCCCGAAACGCTGCATCCGACCATTGATATTTTGAACAAAGCCAACCTTATAAATTTCATTTTTTTGGCTTATCACCTTGTCAAAATCAACATTCCAACGGTAATTATAATAGGCAACAATACAACTGGCCAATGCAATTCCTAATCCAATTACATTGATAATTACGAAAAATTTATTTTTCAGGAAGTTCCGAAAAGTAACTTGAAGAAAGTTTTTAAACATGGGATGTTTGGTTTAGTTAACAGGATTATGAAATATGACGTCATAAATTATTAATTGTTACACTTTTTATACACAAAGATTGTATTTTACTATTTTTGATAAACACGAACTCAAGAAATGAAACTTAAGAAAATAGGTTCAATTATTATCTTTATATTTTCCACCATGCTTGTATGGTCACAAGACAGGACGCTTCCCAAAGATTTTTGTATCTCGGAAAAAGCAAATAAATTATTTGAATTGATCAATGAAGCAAGAACGGAAAAACGGCTTGACCAACTACCACTTTCGGCTTCTTTATCATTTGTAGCCCATACACACATCAATGACCTGATCCAGAATCGTCCTGATACCAGTTTATGTAATTTACATTCATGGTCGGATAAAGGATTCTGGACATCCTGTTGTTATCAGGCTTACATCCCTGTGCAAGAATGCATGTGGAATAAACCACAGGAAATTAGTCCGTATAAGTACAGAGGTTACGAATTGGCTTTTTGGCAAAGTGAGGATTTAACAGCTGAAGAAATATTAGCCGGATGGATGAATATCCCTCAAGCTTCTGATATGATTTTAAATAAAGGGGAATGGCAAAATGTATGGAGAACCATGGGAATAGCAACTAAGGATGGCTATGCAGTTGTCTGGTTTGGACGTGCAATTGACAGCGAACCAAAGCCAACTATTTGTGGTGAAGTAAGGGAAATTAAGAGTGAAAATAAATCGGTCATTAGCGAGAGAAAATCAGTTGTCAGTGAAAAAACCAATCAATATTATTTAATTTTTGGCAGTTTTAATCGCCTAAAGGATGCAGAGAAACGGATTGAAAAACTTAAGAAAGATGGGTTTAATGACGCTGTAATTTTAAACACAGATGAAAAATACCGGATTGCACTTTCGTCTTATCCAGATATAGAATCAGCTAAAATGGCCAAATCAGGTTTGGATAAAAAATACGATGAAGCCTGGATTTTAAAATTTTAAATGAATAATGGACAATGAAGAATGAATAAGGTAAGAGGAGCAATGAATAATCAATCATTTTTCATTTATCAATAATCATTATTCATTAATCATTTAAGCAGTTCTGCCATTTTAGTTCCAATATCGGCAGGGGAATCTACTACATGAATTCCACAACTGATTAGTTTTTCTTTCTTAGCTTGGGCAGTATCGTCTTTTCCACTAATAATTGCTCCGGCATGTCCCATTGTACGACCTTTAGGTGCGGTTGCTCCGGCTATAAAACTAACAACCGGTTTTGTACTGTTTTCTTTGATCCATTCAGCAGCATCGGCTTCCATATCCCCTCCAATTTCACCGATCAAAACAATTCCATGAGTATCGGGATCAGCCATAAATAATTGAACGGCATCTTTGGTCGTAGTACCAATAATCGGATCACCACCAATGCCAATTGCCGTCGATTGGCCCAACCCAAGTTTAGTGATTTGATCAACAGCTTCATAGGTTAAGGTGCCGGATCTGGAAACAATCCCAACATGGCCGGGGGTATGGATAAAACCGGGCATGATACCCACTTTTGCTTCTCCTGGAGTAATAATTCCAGGACAATTAGGACCTATCAATCTACAATCAAAATCAGTTAAATACTGTTTTACCTGAATCATATCTTTGGTAGGAATCCCTTCAGTAATACAAACGATAACTTTAATACCTGCTTGGGCAGCTTCCATTATTGCACCTGCAGCGTAGGCAGGCGGAACAAAAATTACACTGGTGTCGGCCGCGGTTGCTTTTACCGCATCTTCAACTGTATTAAAAACAGGTTTCCCTAAATGCAACTGTCCACCTTTATTTGGGGTCACCCCTCCAACGATATTTGTTCCGTAAGCAATCATTTGTTCCGAGTGAAAAGTTCCTTCTCCACCGGTAAAACCTTGTACAATTATTTTTGAATTCTTATTTACTAATATGCTCATTTTATAGATTTTAGATTTTCAGATATTAAAGGTTAATGTTTAGATATCATTTATTTAATTTTGATGCTGAATCTTTTAGGTTTATCTTCAAGGGCCAAAGGTAAGATGTTTTGAATAATTACTGAAAGAATTGCTTAAATTTGTTATTTAAACCAAATAAGAAAATGCAATACGACCTGATCGATATTTCAAACAATGAAACCATTGTTGCACTGGCCAGCCCGCTAGGCATCGGTGCCATTGCAACCATCAGATTATCAGGTGTATTATCACTTCATATTGCAAACCAAATTTTTACTCCCAAGAATAAGAAACTTGTTCTAAAAGAGGCTCAATCCCATCGAATCCATTATGGTTTTATCAATGATAAAGATTGCTTAATAGATGATGTTTTATTGAGTGTTTTCAAAGGTCCAAACTCTTACACCGGAGAGGATTCTATTGAAATTTCGTGCCACGGATCTTTATACATTCAGCAGCGTATTTTAGAATTGATTATAAATTGCGGTGCAAGGGCAGCGACAGCCGGAGAATTTACTTTTAGGGCCTTTATGAACGGGAAATTTGATCTCTCACAAGCGGAAGCTGTGGCAGATTTGATCGCATCAAATTCATTGGCATCGCATCAATTGGCCCTTGATCAGATGCGTGGTGGCTTTTCTGCAAAGATTAAAGAATTGAGGCAAAAATTTGTGGATTTTGCTTCCCTACTGGAATTGGAACTTGATTTTGGAGAAGAAGATGTTGAATTTGCCAATCGGCATGATTTGATGAAATTGCTCGATCAAATGGAGTTTGAAATTAGCCGCCTGATCGAATCGTTTAAACTGGGGAATGTGTTAAAGCACGGAATTCCCGTCGCGATTATTGGCAAGCCCAATGTTGGGAAATCAACCTTACTAAACGCATTACTGAACGAGGAAAAAGCAATCGTATCCCCTATTCCCGGCACCACCCGCGATGTTATAGAAGATACGGTTAATATTGACGGGGTCTCATTTCGTTTTATCGATACTGCCGGACTAAGAGAATCTAATGATAGCATTGAAGCAATCGGGATTGAAAGAACCTATGAAAAGATCAAACAAGCTAAAATTATCCTGTATGTTTTTGATATCAGTGAAACCAGTATCGAGGATTTGAACGACCTATTATCTGAATACAAAGATATTATTGAGAACGAAAATAAGCGGATGATATTGGTTGCCAATAAAATTGACCAACTCGTCGAAATTCCTCATGGATTTAAGACTTTTGTTGAATTGGAAACTATTTTTATTTCGGCAAAGCGTAAGGAAAACATTAATGAGATTTCTGAAATCTTAGTCAAAAATATTGACATTGCCAGACTCACCGACAATACCATTGTTTCAAATATCCGACATTATGATAGTTTAAATAAAGTGCTTCAAGGAGTTGAAAAGGTGAAAGCAGAATTTCAATTCAATACTCCTACTGATTTGATAAGCATTGATATTCGTGAAGCACTCTATTACCTAGGTGAGATTACCGGTGAAGTTACTAGCGATGAAATTTTAGGAAATATCTTTGGGAAGTTCTGTATCGGAAAGTAAAGTTGACTCTTCTTTTTATCTAAGTATCTGTACTTGTTAACATTTACAATACTTTATTTTCTCATTTCTGTTGCCTAAAATCACTTTTTTTGTTTATATTTGTTGCCTATATGTTGCCCTAAAAACAATATTTGTTGCCGGGCAACACTGAGGGTGAAACTATGCTACATACAGCAACACTCTGCTACATGTAGCTACACAGAGCAACAAATATGAGTAGTAACATTCGCATAGATAAAACCTGTCAGTTTTGCGGGAAATCCTTCACCGCCAAGACTACTGTTACTCAATTTTGTTCTGATATGTGCGCCAAGAGAAGTTATAAAAAGCGCAAACGTGATGGTAAAATCTTAAATGCCATAGACAGGGAAAAGCAACAAACCCCATTCAACCCTATTGTAAAGCAAAAAGAATTTTTAAGTGTAGAAGATACCTGCCAGTTAATTGGCGCCAGCCGATGGACTATTTACAGGCTTATTGCAGATAATAAACTTACTGCTGCTAAAATTGGCAGCAGGACCATTATAAAACGAAGTGAAATCGATAAACTCTTTTCAATATGAAAGTAGCATTACGCCAACGGGACAAAAACGGTAAAACCAGTCTTTACCTCGATTATTACCAAAAAGGTAAACGCAAGCTTGAATATTTAGGCATGTACCTAAAACCAAAACCCCGGACACCGGAAGAAAGGGAATTAAATAATAAAACCCTCAAATTAGCTGAAAGTATAAGGGCTAAACGTCAAATTGAGATTCAAAACGGCACCTACGGTTTTGCCGACCTCGAAAAAATGAACTCTAATTTCATTACGTATTTTGAAATTTTAGCTGATAAGCGACAGGAGAGCGACGGCAATTATGGGAACTGGCTAAGCGCATTAAAGCATTTGCGTAATTTTCCCCGTGCCAATGTAAAGTTTTCCGAAATAGATAAAAAATGGCTCGAAGATTTCAAAGAATACCTGGTACATGATGCAAAAACCAGCGGTAAAAGGAATTTGTCTCAAAATTCGTGCGTTTCATATTTTAACAAGGTCCGTGCGGCCTTAAAACAAGCCGTAAAAGATGGTATCATTATGCGCAATCCTACGGAAGATGTCGAAAGCATTAAAGAAGCTGAAACCAAAAGAGAATTTTTAACTTACGAAGAATTGCAAGCTGCAGCAAAAGCAATGTGCGAAAACCAAACATTAAAACGTGCTTTTTTATTTAGCGCCCTTACCGGATTACGTTTCTCTGATATTGAAAAACTCACCTGGGGAGAAGTGCAACATTCAAATGAAACCGGTTATTATTTGCGTTTCAAACAGAAGAAAACTAAAGGACAGGAAACTTTACCTATTCCGGATGATGTAGAATCTTTAATTGGGGTTCGCAGGGGTAATGAAGAAAAAGTATTTCAGGATCTCACATACAGTGATTATAACAACCACTTAATAAAAGAATGGATGTTAAGGGCTGGAATTGACAGACATATAACTTTCCATTGTGCAAGGCATACTTTTGCAACGCTTCAATTAACTTTGGGAACTGATATTTATACGGTATCAAAAATGTTGGGACATAAAGAATTAAAAACAACAGAAGTGTATGCAAAAGTTATTGATTTAAAGAAAAAAGAAGCAGCAAACCGAATTAAACTAAACTTATGAGCAATGTACCTGTAATTTTTGAAAGTATAATACATGGGGAATTACGTCCCTGGCTTGATTCAAACAAGCCCGATATGAAGTTTGCTCCAATGCTTAGTAGTGTAAAAACTGTAAATCCGACATTTCCGGTGCTATATGAAATTGAATTTAACAGGCCGGTTGACAATAAAACCAAGTATTACAGCAAACTCATTTTGAATGAAACCCATAATTATTGTAACCGCATTGTGGAGCTCATAAATGAGGACAAGAACGAACAATTGATGAAATATTGGCTTAATGATACGCTTAATAAACGGCTTAAAACCCGTATTAAGGAAGTTGGCAAGCTGATACATCAGAACGATTATTCAATGGTTTATATCAATCCTCATAAGGTCTCATTTGATAAGGATTCCGACCATAAGGCAGATACTTATATTTTTCAGCTTCTGAAAGTTGCATTAATAAAAACATTCCTTGAAATACAGGAGGTTTTCAAATACCTGATAGACGATGATGTACTTATTGAGGAAGATTTCTATACTCAGCTATTAAATGAACCTATTCCGGAAAAATCATATTTAAAGCCGGTTCCTAAAACTATTTTTATTGAAGAAGTAGTACAAGTTGAAGATCCTAAACAATCTTACAGTCTGATTGACAATGCTTTTAATTCTTTCACATACAAACAATTAAATACTAATCCTGATTACATTAATGACTTATATGATGGCTTAAAAAGCAATAAATTCATTGCTGATGATAGCAGCAAGACTGAATTTAAAAAGATATTCTCCGGTAAAGAGATTACAAAACCTGTTATCTGGACAGGTACTATTAGCGATTTGCATTATTTCGTTAAACTCATCCATAACATTAATAAATCCGTAGTAGACCTTAAACAACATCAATGGGAAGTGGCTTGTAAATGTTTCATCCTTTCCGATGGCAGCCCTTTCGACCGCCAACAGTTGAAAGAACAAAAGAAACCTAAATCAAAAAGCGCAATTTTAGAGAAAATCGCCAGTAACCTGGCTTAACTCCGCACTTCTCTCCTTGTCAGTTTTTATTACTCTTTTATTTGCCGTTGTTAATCCTGACATTGGCTATATCTTCTTTTGTTTTCATCTCTCCGCACTCCGCACTCCACTCCACCCCTTGAAAGTACTACCAAATAAGGCCTTTTTCTCAATATAAATTTGTTTCGTCATTGAAAATCAATGATGATTTCTGGCCAGAAGTCCATTATCAATTTTAATAGTTCAAAGAAATGGACTCGATAATTTTAGAAAAATTGGAAAGCATCGAAAGGATGCTTATTGAACAAAATCTGCTCAAAAAAGAAGTGTTAAACTTTAATGAAGCTGCCCAGTATCTGGAAGTTTCTCATTCGCACCTTTACAAATTGACCAGTTCGGGCTTTGTGCCATCGTACAAACCCAATGGTAAAAAGCTGTATTTCAATCGTACTGAGTTAGACAAATGGTTACTGAGCAATCGTCACGACACCACCGATGACATTGAACAGCAGGCCTCTGAATATCTCATGAAAAAAGGGAGGGTTCAGCTATGATTGAGGTACTGAAAGCATTAAACTCCTTTAAACAGGATTTAAAGGACATTAAAACAGCCATTGACAGGATAGTAAAGCCAGCCCCTCACCCTCTTTCGGGGGCTTGGCTCGATGGTCAGGACGTGATGATGTTGCTGCATATCAGCAAACGGAACTTACAAAGTCTTCGTGACAGCAAGACGCTGCCTTATTCCCGTATTAACGGCAAATTTTATTACAAAGCCGATGATATAAAGGATTTACTCGAGAAAAACTATTCCCTGAATTACCGCCGGGATAATGTCAAACTTTTTAAATCCTAACGAATATGGCAATTACAAAAGACAATATACTCGATAAAACACATTATGGCTTAAATATCTATGCTTATGTGTTACGGCAGTTCAAGCCCGGTGAAGTAGTCCTGAAACTTTCAGGCCGTGAATGTGCCTGGATTAAAAACCCGTTCACCAACTCGAAAACACCAACATTGATGATTCGCTGTATCAATAATGTTTTCTTGTATGAAGACAATGAGATACCCGATTTTAAAGGTGATCCGTTCGACTTTGCCGAACTGTATTTTAAAATTTCCGGTGATGAATTGCTGGCAAAACTTAATGAATGTCTTAATCTGTATCTGGATAAAAAGCGCAGTTTCTATGGGAATGGCGATTATTTCAAAAGACCTGTTACATCAGATATTTCAAGAGAAGTTAAGCCAACTCTTGTAATTCCGGTATTCAGTTATTTTAAAAGGCCAGTCACCAACACGCAGCCAGCCAATACTGTGAATATTTTGGATGTTTACCAGCTCATTAAAGGCATGGATTTTAAAAAGGCCACTGAAAAACTAAGATCTATAAAAGTTAAAGACGATGCCCGAAAATTCAAGGCTCATAGCTTTGATTACGTAACGTTTTCAGGCACTTTCGGCAAACGTGAAGATAAATCCCTTATTAAACACAGTGGTTTAATGACCATTGATTTTGACCACGTTGCGAATATCGAACGTTTGAAAGCTGATTTGCTGAAAGACGAGTACTTTGAAACCGAATTACTTTTTGTATCGCCTTCCGGTGAAGGCCTTAAATGGATTATTCCGGTTGATTTATCAGAGTATTCCCATGCCGAATACTTTGAAGCTATTCAGAATTATATCTGGCAGACATACCATTTACAAATCGATAAATCAGGACGTGACATATCACGTGCCTGCTTTTTAGGTTACGACAACAATATTTTCATAAATCCCAAATACATTGATTATGCAAAACAAGAAAATGTTTGACCCTTCGCAATGGAAAACAGGAGGTTTACAAGCAACAAATACGGTTCAGAAGCACACCAACGATACTGATTCACTCACTGCCGATATTGAAAAAGTAGTAACACAGATTGAAGCCAGACACATCGATATTGCGCCTGATTATAAAGAATGGCTGGCATGTGGTTTTGCTTTGGCTGATATGCTGCAGGAGGCTGGACGTGATTATTTTCATCGTATTAGTAAATTTTACAGTGATTACAACGGTGTTGAATGTGATAAACAGTTTGATAATTGCTTAAAAGCGAAAGGTACCGCAGTTACTAAAAGAACATTTTTCGACATGGCACGTCGGGCGGGGATTGACATATCCCCAGCCCGTCCTATTGATAATTCCAATGTTCAGTATGACGAGTTTATTGAAACACCTTGTTTCCCGGAGGAAATATATTCACAGTTACCCGGTTTACTTGCCGAAGCCTGTAAAGTATTTCCTACAGCCCGGGAAAAAGATATTATTCTTTTGGGTTCGATAGTTACATTAAGCAGCGCTATGCCTAATGTATTCGGAATCTATCATAACGATAAAGTTTTTCCAAATCTTTACTTATTTATCACAGCCCAGGCATCAGCCGGAAAAGGCTCATTAAAACACTGCAAAAGGTTAGTTCATCAAATACACATGCAATTGCGTGAGCAATCCGCTAATTACAAAGTTGAATATCAAGTTGAATTAAACCAATATCTGCAGCATGTAAAGAAAGACCCGACACTCGTTAAACCCACGGAGCCAAAAGATAAAATGCTTTTTCTTCCGGCGAATAACAGTTCAACAGGTATTTTTCAATTGCTCGACGACAGCGACGGTAAAGGATTATTATTCGAAACTGAAGGTGACACACTGGCATTTATCTTTAAAACGGATTATGGTAATTACAGTGATGGATTCCGCAAAGCTTTCCACCATGAGAATATCAGTTATTATCGGCGTACTAACCGTGAATATGTTGATATTCAAACCCCACGCCTTTCGGCTGTGCTTACGGGTACGCCCAGGCAAATTATAAACCTTATTCCGGATGCGGAAGACGGTTTATTTTCCAGGTTCATGTATTACCGTTTTTCATTAACCAATATATGGTCTGATGTATTTCAAAAGCAAACCGATACAGGATTTGAAGAATATTTTAATTCGCTGGGTCGTCGCTACTTCGAGCTTTACAAACAGTTATTGTCTTTTCCTGAAAAGGAGTTCCATTTTTCTCAGGCTCAAAAAACGCACTTTAACCAGCAATTCGAAGCCTGGCAAAATGAGTTCATTAACCTGTTAGGTCCCGAATCTGTGGCCAATGTTCGAAGATTAGGTCTTATCTGTTTCAGGACAGCAATGATAATGACAGTTCTACGCATTCTCGATACAGGAGAAATACCACAATCATTAAAATGCAGCGATACCGATTTCAATACAGTTATGAAAATTGGCAACGTATTGCTGGAACACGCAAAAACAGTTTACCTTCAATTATTGACAACATCTAAAAAAGTGAAACAGGAAACCATGAAAGACAAGTTTTACAACCTATTGCCCGATGAGTTCCTGCGCAGAGAAGCCATTGAAATAGCTGCCAAATTGAATATAAAGCCCCGTACTGCGGATAAATATCTGAATGAGCTCACACCTTCAAACCTGTTAAAAGACCCGGTTTATGGAAAGTATAAAAAGCAAAACATGCAAAGTGTGCAATCCATTCAAAACGAACAAAAAAACTAAGCTCGTATAGTTTGCATACTTTGCAAACTTTGCAAGGCATAACAAATTCAGGTCATGGTTAATACCTGGTTGGTATCTATTTATTAACATACTTCTTTTGTTTGCATTTATTTATTACATTTGACTGAATGTGACAAGTAAAAAAACAGAAAGATGATTATCGGCAAAAAACTTAGGGAATTGCGAGAGCAAAAAGGCCTCTTGCTTAGACAAGTGGCTGCATCCCTCGAAGTAGATACCGCCTACATAAGTAAAATGGAAAGAGGTGAGAAAAACATCAAACGAGAGTTTATTCTTAAGCTGGCTGAATTGTATCAAACTGACAAAAATCAATTAATAACTATTTGGCTGGCTGACCAGGTATATGACATATTAAAGGATGAAACACTTGCGGAAAGTGCTTTAAATATTGTAAAAGAACATATTCAAAAAAGAAAGTAATTAATAATCCCAAATGGAAAATATTATCAATGTAGGTATTCAGAAAAAGCTAATTAAAATTGATGCAGAGCAGAACTCTATAACGTATCTACATCAAAATAAAAAGCGCAATTATAATAATCCTGAAGAAAAGGTACAGGCTGAAACATTTTTAACGCTCGCTTTAATTTACAATTACCCTGTAGAAAGAATTAAGAATTATGTTTCTGTTCAGATGGGATCTGAAACGAAAGAAGCTGACATAATTGTTTATAATGACGATGATTGTGAAAGTACATTTATAGTAATTGAATGCAAGAAACAGGAAATCACTGACCAAGAATTTAATAAAGCAGTGGACCAGGCATACAGCTACGCAGTTGCAGAGGGTGCAAAATATGTTTGGGTTACATCAAAAATAAAGAATGAATATTACGAAGTACCTGAAAAAAAGCCAAAAAGCAGAATATCAATACCTGATGTTCCTCTGTATGGCGTTAAAAAGCTTGCTCCATACAAATTTGTAAAAGGAGGAATTGCTCAAACCGAAACGGAAGTGCTTGCCGAAGAAGAAGGTGAATATAAATCTCAAAAGTTTTTTGAACTTGAGGTTGTTTCCGAAAGTGAACTAACCAGAATTTTTATTCAGGCGCACCAGGCGCTTTGGGGTGGCGGTCAAAGGAATCCATCTGTTGCCTTTGATGAACTTGATAAACTAATATTCTGTAAAATATGGGATGAAAAACACCCTCGGAAGAATGGGGAGCCCTATCAATTTCAGATTTTTCGTGATGAATCTCCAAGCGATCTTCTCGAAAGGATTAAAGGATTATATGAAGAAGGCCGCACCAAAGACAAGGAAGTATTTAAAGAAGATGTCAATTTAAATCCCGAAGAAGCCCAAACAATAGTTAAATACCTGCAAAGGGTTAATTTGAATAAGACCGACCTTGATAGTAAAGGCAAGGCATTTGAAACGTTTATGGGTAGTTATTTCAGAGGTGACTTTGGTCAATACTTCACTCCTCGCAATATTGTAAAGTTTATTGTAGATAGCTTACCAATTAAAAATGATTCACTGGTTCTCGATACAAGTTGCGGTAGTGGCGGCTTTCTTTTGTTTGCTCTTGATAAAGTACGGCAGCAGGCTGATGATTATTATGAACATAAGAGCATTGAAAATTACAAGCATTGGCACGATTTTGCAGAAAAAAACCTGTATGGCATTGAGATAAATGAGCAAATTGCCCGTACTGCCAAAATGAATATGATTATTCATGATGATGGTCATACGAATGTTATCGCAGCAGATGGCCTTTTAAGCGATGAAGAGCTTAGGGAAAGATCGAAAAACAAGAATTTCGTTTATAACTCATTTGATTTTATTATTACCAATCCACCTTTTGGCAGTTCCATTAAACAGACTGAAAAAGCCTATATGCATCAATATAGTTTGGGGCGTAAAGAGCTTGACTGGTTAAACTGGAAAAACGCAAAAGAAGAAACCATAAGGGACAGCCAAAGCACCGAAATATTATTCCTCGAACAATGTTATAAGTTCTTAAAACCACACGGTTACCTGGCAATCGTTATTCCAGACGGTATCCTTACAAATAGCAGCCTGCAATATGTGCGTGATAATATCGAAGAGATGTACCGTATTATAGCTGTAGTTTCTTTGCCTCAAACTGCTTTTACTGCTAATGGCGCTGGTGTAAAGAGTTCAGTATTATTTGTTCGCAAAAACGATGAAAAGGTAAGCCAGAAGATTACTGCCCTTAAACAAAAATTAAAAGAAAAATTAAAGACTGATTCAAAGTATATTGAAACTATTCTTGAATGGGAAAAGGAAAAGAATGCTGCAATTAAAAAGCTAGAAGAAACAGCTAAAAAGGCTAATCCTAAAGCCTCAAAAAAGGAAATCGGTGAACTCATTAAGGATGATAAAATCAAAATACAGAATGAGTTTAACGATAAAGTGAGCGACTTTAAAGATGAAATGATTGACAAGTATTTTGCTGGAAAAGTAGGCATATTTGAAGATTACCAGATATTTATGGCCATAGCCGAAGATATTGGCTATGATGCTACCGGTAGGGAAACCGGAAACAACGAACTGGTAGATATTGCAAAAGAACTTTACAGATTTATTAACCATATTAATGAAACTGAAAAGTTATGAGCAATTTCTCTTTATCATCCAAGTTTGATAAAAACAAGGTGTTCATAATTAAGAAAAACGAACTCGATAAACGCCTTGACCCATTCTATTATGTTCCTGAATTGGTTGAACTCGAAAACAAAGTATTGGATAAAAAGCCAAAACGATTAAGAGATTATGTCTTATCCATGGGTAGCGGTGCAACGCCTAAAACAACTGAAAGCGAGCTTTATTATTCCGATGCTGAAAATGGTGTGCCTTTTTTAAGGGTTCAAAACCTTTCCCCTACAGGTGTTCTGGAATTTGAAGATTGCAAATATATTAACCAGGAGACACATACCGGAATGTTAAAACGTAGTCAGGTATTTGAAAACGACCTGCTAATTAAAATAACCGGAGTTGGTCGAATGGCTGTCGCTTCAGTGGCTCCTGAAGGTTTTGAAGGGAATATAAACCAGCATATTGTAGTAGTTAAAACCGAGAGCAAGGAAATTAGTGAAACTGTTGCAGCCTTTCTAAATTCAGATATTGGTGAAAGACTTGCTTCCCGTCGTAGTACCGGTGGTACACGTCCGGCATTGGATTACCCTGCATTGCTTTCCATTCCAATTATTTATGACTCTGAGATATTAGAAATTGTAAAAAAAGTAGTTGAAATTAAAAAGGCCAACGAAGCCAAGGCCGAAGAATTACTTTCCGGTATTGATGATTACTTACTAAAGGAACTTGGTATTAAACTACCAGAGCCACCTGATAACACCTTGAGTAATAGAATTTTTTATTCAACAATTAAAAATCTCTCAGGTCAGAGATTTGACCCTAAGTTATATTCTCCTTATACTATAGCTCTTTTGGATTGTGTTCAACATGGAAAATTTAAGCATGTTCCATTAAGAAATTTAATTATTCATAGTGCTCCCGGAGATTGGGGGATAGATGGAGGGGACTCTATTAATGAAGATTTACATTATAAATGTATAGTTATTAGGGCTACAGAGTTTGACAATAAATTTAATTTAAACCTAAGCAATGACAGGGTAAAATACAGATATATCTCTAAACAAAAACTAAATGAATTGGATATTCAAGAAAATGATCTATTAATCGAAAAATCAGGTGGAAGCGAGAATCAACCAGTAGGTCGTATAGCAATTTTAGAAAAGGAATTATTCAATAATGGTCAATTAGGATATAGTAATTTTGTACATAAAATACGTCTGTCAAAGGAGATATTACCGCAATTTGCTTTTAATTACTTAAAAACATTACACAATATAAAAATCACTGATATTCTGCAAAGCCAGACAAATGGCATCCGAAATTTAATACTTAGCCAATATTTCAATTTACCAATTCCAATCCCATCACCTGATAAACAGCATGAAATTTCAAATTATATTGATGGTATTAAGAAAAATGCAAAAGAATTATATGAACAAACAGACATAGAGCTCAATAAAGCAAGTGAAGAAATTGAAAAGATAATTTTAAGTTGACATTATGGAACCAATGGATAATATTCAAATTCTTACAACTTTTGTCGAAGAAAACCATTTGATGAATAGCCATAGCATTGTTGATTTTATGGCACTTGTGACAATAAAAACCGCTAAAAACAAGATTACTAATCAGGAAATGCGAATAATGGTAAGCTTCGACGACTACCCAGTATTATCCATTTTAGAAGATGAGATTGATCCTATGCTTTATCCTACTGTTCTCAAAACCCAATGGGATGATTTTGATTATAAGGATAATGAATACCTTCAAATCAATGGCTTTCATGCTAAAAATCCAAACATCGGAAAATACAGCGTTAAGATTATTCCACTTCATAAAATTAAAGAGTAATAAACTATTAGGGACCTTATACGGCAATAAGAAATGGCACTATACTTAAATCATACCGGTAAATTTAATGAGATTAGGGAAAAACCCTTTAAACTCGAAAAAGATATACAAAAACTGTTTGAAGAAAATCTGAACACTATAATGGGTTTAGAATTGGTAAAATCCGAGTTTACCATTAAAAATAAACGGATTGACACCCTTGCTTTCGATAAACAGGCTGGTGCATTTATCATTATCGAGTATAAGCGTGATAAGAATATGAGTGTTGTTGACCAGGGCTTTACTTATCTAAGTCTGATGCTCGAAAATAAAGCCGATTTTATTGTTGAATATAACGAAAGCCTTAAACAAAACCTGAAACGTGAAGATGTAGATTGGAGTCAAACAAGGGTTGCTTTTGTGTCAACAAGTTTTACTGAAAATCAGATTCAAGCTACTAATTTTAAGGATATTGCTATTGAACTTTGGGAAGTTAAGCAATTCGAAAATAACTCCATAATCATAAGTCCTGTTAAGAAATCAAATGCTGCCGAAAGCATTAAGCCTATAACCCAAAACAAAGAAACTCTTAAGAAGGTAACAGAACAAATTAAAGTATATACTGAGCAAGACCATTTTAAAAATGGCTCAGATGTTAGTATTGAACTTTATGAGAAATTTAAGACAGCAATATTGAATTTAAGCGACGATATTGAAATAGTACCAAAGAAGTTCTATATAGCCTTCAAAAAGGGTAAAAACATTGCTGATGTAAACATTCATAAAAAATCGCTGGTATTCTGGATTAACCTTAAAAAAGGTAAACTCGACGACCCCAAAGGTATTACCGAAGATGTTTCGGAAAAAGGGCATTGGGGAAATGGCGATTACCAGATTCAAATAGAAAACGACAAAAATCTCGAATATATAATGAGCTTAATCAAACAAGCCATTGATAAATAAAAGTTTAAACACAAATGGAAAACGAATTACAACCACAATACTCTGATATAATCTTCTATACATCGCCTGAAGGCAATGTAAGCATAGAAGTGATATTTAATGACGAAACGTTTTGGTTGAACCAAAAAAGGATGTCTGAGCTTTTTGGGGTGGAAGTAAATACAATTAATTACCACATTAAAGAAATTTTCAAAAGTGGTGAGCTACAAGAGGTTTCAACTATTCGAAAAATTCGAATAGTTCAAAGAGAAGGTAATCGTGATATTCCAAGAAATATTGATTTTTATAATCTTGATGCCATTATTGCGGTTGGTTACCGGGTAAATTCATTTCAGGCTACACAATTCCGCATTTGGGCTACTAAAACCCTCAGGGAATTTATAATAAAAGGCTTTGTGCTGGACGATGAACGCCTCAAACAAGGCAAGCGTTTTGGAAAAGACTATTTCGATGAACTTTTAGAACGTATCCGGGAAATTCGGGCAAGCGAAAGAAGGTTCTATCAGAAAATTACAGATATATACGAACAATGCAGTATCGATTACAATAAAGAAGCAGAAATTACCCAGACATTCTTTAAAACCGTTCAGAATAAGCTGCACTGGGCAATAACGGGCAAAACTGCTGCCCAATTGGTTGCAGAAAGGGCTAATGCCTTAAAACCAAATATGGGCCTTCAAACATGGAAAAATGCTCCCAAAGGAAAGGTATCAAAAACGGATGTTACAGTAGCCAAAAACTACCTGTTTGAGAAAGAAATTAAGGATTTAGAGCGTATTGTAAGCATGTACCTTGACTATGCGGAAAATCAGGCGGCAAGACAAATCCCTATGAAAATGACCGACTGGATTTTAAAATTAGATGCATTCCTGCAGTTCAATGAGTACCAGATTTTAAAAGACGCAGGAAAAATCAGCCATGATGTGGCAAAAAAGCTGGCCGAAAAAGAATACGAGAAGTTTCGTGTAATCCAGGATAAAGCTTTTGAAAGTGATTTTGATAAGGAAGTTAAAAAGTTAACTACAAAAGCTAAATCAGCAAAGAATAAAAAGAGTTAATAAAAATGAATACTTCAAATCTTACCTTTAACATCCTAACCTTTAAGCATCCCGAAGATGAATACACCTTTCATTTCTCGAATGAAGAAGTAGAGAACTCTTACAGGGTGTTTCATACCCTTGTGCCCTACGAAGTAAAAGAACACTTTGGAGAACAAGAGCATTATTACACGCAATACACAAGCAACCACAATAATTTATTTGCTGTGACCAAAAATAGCGTACCAACTTATATTACATCCGAAGAAGATGAAGAAAAAACAGTGAGGGTAAAGAACTCAGCCTATACAGCATCTTTACTGAAACGTTATTACAACAAGCAAATACACGATTATTTTAAAGGCAATGGATTTATTGTAAACCCCAATTTTGTGAGTGATACGGAAATCTGGATACCTTCAAAACAGATAAATTCAGAATATAACCTATTTGAAAAATACACGATTAAAGTACAATTTGGCCGAATAACCGGAGATCCGGAATTAATGATTGCTTATGCCGGTATCTCAAAAGTTTTCCGCAAGAGCATAGTTACTTTAATGTCGCAGGTTGCCCCGGAATGCTTCAATTGGGTAATTTACCAGAATACTTTAATCCGGCACGAGAATTTATCCGATGAAGCACAAAGAAACCTTAATGAGGTTTATCCGGTATGGAATTTCGATATCAGGGATGCATTAAACCAGCCCGGCGAAACACCTGATAAAACCAATCCATACCTGAAATTTAAAAAACATATAACCGATTTTTACAATACTTACCTTAATACTGCAGAGTTTAAGAATGTAATTCCCATTGAATCGAATAGCTTTATTCCGGTAGAAGATGTTAAAATTGGCGAAGTAGCCGATAACAGTAACCTGCTTTTATTCGGACAAAAGAAATATCATAGCGTTCCTTACAAAGGAATGGATTTACATGGTCCTCTGGAAGTATCACCTTACAATAAAGTACAATTCTTTTTTATCTGTCATAGTTCCAATACTGACAAGGCTACACAGTTAAAGAATTATCTGGAAAAGGGTTTACACTTTGATAACCTTTCATACAAAGGCATTACCAGCTTTGCTAAAGTGCCATTCTTTACTTTACATGGATTTAGTATTGTGTTCAAAAATCAACAAAATCCTGTACCCGAAATTGAAGAATATTTGCGTAAACGTGAGTTTAAAGACGAAATCCGATACATTGCCATATACATAAGCCCGATTCCTAAAGACCATGCAACCAAAGCACAAAAGGCAATTTATTACAAGATTAAAGAATTACTATTAAAACATAAAATCACATCCCAGGCAATCGACGCACAAAAGATAAAGAACAATGTAAACTACATATTCAGCCTGAATAACATTTCAATAGCCGTACTGGCGAAATTGGACGGCGTTCCGTGGCGCCTGGATGTTCCCTTACGTAACGAATTAGTCGTGGGTGTGGGTGCTTTTCGGAATATTGATGAAAATATACAATACATTGGCAGCGCCTTTAGCTTTAACAACAATGGTAAATTCAACCGTTTCGAATGTTTTATGAACAATCAGGTTGATATACTTGCAGGTTCGATTATCAGGGCTGTCAAGGAATACGCTTCAGTAAACCGGAACCTACAACGGCTAATCATTCACTTTTATAAAAACATTAGCCAGAAAGAGCTTGATCCCATTGAAAAGGGATTGAAAAACCTTGGGATAAACGTACCTGTCTATATTGTAGCAATCAATAAAACCGAATCTCACGACATTGTCGCCTTTGATGATTCCTTTGAAAACCTGATGCCAAACAGTGGAACCTTTATCAATATAGGTTTTAATCAGTTCTTGCTATTCAACAACACACGTTACAAAAACAGCACATTTAACCCGAAAGACGGTTTCCCGTTCCCCATCAAAGTAAAAATAACCTGCAATAAAAAAGAACTTGCCAATGATTACAAAACAATCAAAGAGCTTTTAGACCAGGTTTATCAATTCAGCCGTATGTATTGGAAATCAGTACGTCAACAGAATTTACCCGTAACAATTAAATATCCTGAAATGGTGGCCGAAATATTTCCTCATTTCGAAGGGCACGAAATACCACCCTTCGGGAAAGATAATTTGTGGTTTTTATAATATTCGATAGATGTATCTTAACTTGATAAATTAACTTATAATATAAAATAAAACAATTTATTAGCATATTTAATGAACCAGGATATTATTGATAAAACATTATTAATAGGCGCTTCTCTTACCCTCTTTCTGGCTTTCCTTCATTTCAGAAAAAAAGGGAAAGCCCTGCATGATTATATTATTAGCGGTTGGCTTATTTTTCTTGGTTTGTATATTTCGGTATATGCTTTTAGCCCGTCTGGTTTTTTCATTCATCTTCCCTGGTTGATTAACTTATATATATCTCTTCTTTTCCTTAACGGGCCTCTTTTATATCTTTATGTCAAAGCTATTACCAATTCAGAGTATAAATTGGGGAAATCAATATCCTGGCATTTAATCCCTTTTATCCTGTTTACTTTATATCTCAATATTCTTTTTACTGCCCGCGATATATTAATGAACATCAGCTCATTTAATGGGGATGCTGAAATAGATTTACCCTTACCTTACTTTATATTTTTTATCCTTTTAGCCCTTTCAGTTCCCTTTTATATACTACTGTCAGTTCGTTTACTCCATAAACACAAGAAAATTATTGCTGACAACTTTTCTGATTTGAAAAAAAGGACACTTTCCTGGCTTAGAATTTTAATCATAGTACTTGGTATCGTTTGGATTATACTTGCCTCTATAATTTTTATCCATCATGTTTTATTATTGTTTTCTGATAGCTTTTGTATAAATGGATTGTTTATTACATTATCGGCTTTTATTGTGTTAGCAGGATATTTTGGATTATACCAACCGCAAATATTTACTTCACAAAATACCGTTATATCAACAGTTATTGAAGAAAAGGAAAAGCCTTATTCCGGTTCATCTTTAAAAGAAGATAATAAACAAAAATATCTTGCTTTCCTCAATGAATATATGAATAATAATAAGCCATATATGGACAGTGAGTTGACTTTACACCAGTTAGCTATAGAAGTGAACATCCCTCTCCATCATCTTTCACGCATTATTAACGAATACTTTAATCAAAATTTTTTCGACTATATAAATCAATTCAGGGTTAATGAATTTATCCGTCGGCTACCAGACCAAAAATATAGCAATTACTCTTTATTAGCCATAGCATTTGACTGTGGGTTCAATTCGAAAACCACTTTTAACCGATATTTCAAAAAGGCAATAGGATTAACTCCTTCCCAATATAAGAACAAGTTTTCTGATTAAATTGCACTATTATAACTCCTTATCTATAAGTTCCACTTTATAAACTGGTCTCTAAAAAAATAATAAAGCAGGTTCCAGGTTATAAACTGGGGCGATTTGCCCTGTTTCGTATTGTAATTTTGACTTCAAATTAATTGAATAAGTCATTTATTAATAAAAATTTAAAAAGTCAAATTATGAAAACAAATGAAATGAAAGTTGCAAGTGACAACTTAAAAAACAATCAAAGAAAGGAAAAAACTTTAAGATTAGGGTTAATATCCTTATTTTCAGTATTAATCCTCATTTTTTCTACAAATGTATCGTTTGCTCATTGCGACCAAATGAATGGTCCATTAGTCTCTGACGCAAAAAAAGCAATTGAGCAAAACAATGTAAACATTGTTCTAAAATGGGTTCAGGCAGCGCATGAAACGGAAATTAAAGATGCTTTTAACCAGATGATGAAAGTCCGGGCATTAAGTCCTGATGCAAAAACGCTTTCAGAAAAGTATTTTTTTGAAACCATAGTAAGGATTCACAGAGCAGGTGAAGGAGTACCATTCACAGGAGTAAAACCGGAAGGAACACCTATTGATGAAAAAGTTATGGCCGCTGATAAATCAATAGAATTGGGTAATTTATCACCATTGGAAAGCTTGGTAGCAAAAAAAGATTTGCCCGAATTGACAGAACGATTTAATAAAGTAATGTCATTAAAGAATTTTGATGTTAATAATGTGGAAGCAGGAAGGGAATATATCGAAGCCTATGTCCTATTCTTCAAGTTTGCAGAAGGGGAAACTGAAAGTCATGCTGCACATGGTAATGGAAGTGATGCACATGTCGGTGCTACCAGTCACTTAGCACATCTTCCATGGATTTTATCAGGGCTCTTTTTAATCACTACTATACTATTTGGCGCTTTATACTTTAAGAAAGAAAACAATAAAAAAGTAAGGAGTTAAAGTCGTATTTAATTAAAGCAATAGCTGCATATAGTTTTGACTATCTTTAGAATATGAATATAAATTTTAAAATCACATAAAATGAAAGTTGCAGTTTTTAGTACAAAATCGTATGACAAAGAATATCTTGATAAGGCTAATGAAAATGGCAAACATGAATTGGTTTATTTCGAATCGTCATTGAAACCCAAAACCGCAAGGTTGGCTGAAAATTATGATGCTGTATGTGTTTTTGTTAACGATTCAATTACAAAAGAAGTGATTGAACAACTTTCATTGCTAAAGATAAAAGCTATAGTCTTACGCTGCGCCGGATTTAATAATGTAGATATTGAGAGTGCATGCAATAACAACATAAAAGTACTCAGGGTTCCTGCATACTCTCCAAACGCTGTTGCTGAACATGCTGTTGCTTTAATTCTTACATTAAACCGCAAAACGCACAAAGCATACAACCGTGTGCGTGAAGGAAACTTTTCAATAGAACGCCTTACTGGTTTTGAATTATCGGGTAAAACCGCAGGTGTAATCGGCACAGGTAAAATAGGGACTGTATTTGCTTCAATAATGAAAGGCTTTGGATGTAATGTAATTGCCTTCGATGCTTTTCAAAACAAAACTCTCATTGATGCTGGTATAACCTATTTGCCACTTGAGGAAGTAATAAAAACCGCTGATATTATCTCTTTGCATTGTCCGCTTACACCGGAAACAAACCACCTGATTAATAAAAATACGCTTTCATTAATGAAAATGGGTGCAATGCTTATCAATACCAGCAGAGGTAAATTAATTGATACCGATGCAGCTATTGAATCTCTTAAAGAAGGGCGTTTAGGCTACCTTGGAATTGATGTTTACGAACAGGAAGAAAAGCTCTTTTTTAAAGACTTATCTGAGATTGTTATTTTGGACGATAAAATTTCACGCCTGATGACATTCCCAAATGTATTGGTCACAGCTCACCAGGCTTATTTTACCGACAATGCATTATCACAGATAGCCCAAACCACCATTCAAAACCTTACAGACCTTGAAAACAATTCAATTAACTCACAAAATCAGGTTTGTATTAATGTGATAAAACAGTAAAATAGTATAATCAATTTAAATTTTTAAGTTATGAAACCAACGGAAGATTTAATGCACGAACACAAAGCAATTGAAATTATGCTGGGTGTAATGGCTAAAATAGCCGAAAATATTATGAAAGGTAAAGAATTTGATGTTATTGAAATCGATAAAATAGTTGATTTCTTAAAAACATTTGCAGATAAATGTCATCACGGTAAAGAAGAAAACGTACTTTTTCCTGCACTTGTAGCAGCAGGGATACCAAAAGAAAATGGTCCTGTTGGCGTAATGTTGCATGAACATGTTTTAGGAAGGGGTTTTATTAAAGATATAAATGATGGAGCAGAAAGTTACAAATCGGGAAATACGGCTGCAAGCCAAGCAATAGCTAACGCAATGTTAAAGTATGTAACTTTGCTGCAAAATCATATACAGAAAGAAAACAATATACTTTTTCCATTGGCAGACAGAACCCTCAGTCAGGTTAAACAGGCTGAAATTTACAAACAGTTTGAAACAATTGAGGAAGAAGTTGTAGGGCATGGAGTACATGAACAATATCATGAACTTTTAAACCAATTTAAAACCAAATACTTGTAGAAAATTTAAGAAATCCCCACGCACAAAGCAGGTTATAAGGTGTTCCTCTTCCTCTTTCGGCAAGCATTGCGCCAGCCCGTTGCAGTATTTGCCTATAATATTTTTTAACATCTAAGGTATAGGCAAAAACTACAACGCCCTGCGGGTTGCTATCGCAAGGCTGTCACAATCCTTGCAACTCAATCGTCATCGTCACGGCAGCCTTTTCTGTCCTGCAAGCCGCTTTACTCATTTCGCCTGCATTACACTACAGGGCTTCGCTGCGCTCAACACCTTTCGTTTCATTCCGGCTACATTCGTTTCAGCCACTTGCAGTCCATCGGCTGCCAATAATAGGCTCGCCTGCGGGTCGCTGCGGGCTGCGGTTTTGTCACAGTTTTTGAGCCTACCCACAATGCCCACCCTCGAAGTCAAAAACTCCGCCAAAACCTTGCTGTAAACAGTAGCTGCAAAGCGCATTCGTTCCTCATGCTGTTTTTTGCACCACCCTTGCTCCACTCGCAGACGGCTCGCGCCCACAGCGTCTGCAACCCGTTCGTACCTCACTCATTGCATCCACTTATGCCGACGCTAGCTCAGGGCTGTATAACCTGCTTTTTCCGACTGCACAGTTGAAATTACTGTAAACCGACAGGAATAAAGAAATCAGAATATGTTCTAATACACCAAAACATAATAGCAAAGTTACAGGCATGGTTGCCAAAGCTGACAAGGGTTCGCTTCGCCAGCCTCAAAAAATCTCCACACCTCCTATCGTCGGGTAGTATTTTTTGGTCTGCCCTTGCATCTTTGTCCCCCATCCTGTGACCGCAAGGGCATTATGTTTCGCTGTATAGTTCGTTGTAAATTGGGTAGCTGGTGGCTGCTCGTTTACACTTATCGTGTTGCTGGTTTTCGTTGCTATTTACTTCGTCATATCGGCTGGTACTACATTAAGCTCTTGTGGCTGTCCTTCTCAATTAGTAAGCTGCCCTTTTAAGGGGTGGCTTACTTTTTTTTGGCAAATCAGAACCACCTTGACCAAATACTGACAAGCATTTTGAAAAATAAAAAAAAGAAAGCAAAGTTAGGCGGGTTCGCTCATTGCCATCACTCAAAGTGTTGTCAAGGTCAAGCCCTGTGGGTTTTGCAATCCCGTACAAGTGTTTGTAAGGTTTTTTTCAAAAACCAACAAAACACTAAGTCGGGATCATAAAAACCTTGACACCACCCCTCACCCGCCTGTTGAAAAGCTTTCTTTTTTCTTTTTTTCTGTTTTTTCTTTCTTCTTTTGAAAAATGGATATGAAATAACTGGATTAAACGCCATTCTGACATAAATAAAAGACCTGAAAAGCAAACAAGTGCAAAGACTTGCATAAGAACCGGAAATTATAGTAATGCCTGATATTTGATATAATTTTCCCATATAAAGCAAGGACAAAGCCGAGTTTTCCCCGTGCCAAGTCCAAGCAAAAACCGAATTGTTTAATTTAAAATCGTCAAAAAATGGGTAAAATTTCTCAAGGTATCTTAGGCGGTTTCTCAGGTAAGGTTGGAAACGTTATCGGGGGAAACTGGAAAGGAATTGATTACATGAGGGTCCGTCCTGCCAGTGTATCAAATCCACAAACCGAGGGTCAGGTTGACCAACGGTCGAAGTTCTCAACTGTTTTAGGATTCCTGCAACCTCTCAGGGGCTTTCTTAAAATCGGTTTTCGCAATTATGCGATAAAGATGACCGAATTTAACAGTGCCATGTCTTACAACGTTAAAAACGCTGTTATCGGGGTTTATCCTGATTATGTGATTGACTTTGAAAGCGCACTGATTAGCCGTGGTGGTTTAACTGCTGCATTAAATCCGACTGTTGACTCACCTGCAGCCGGTCAGGTTCAGTTCAATTGGGTTGATAACTCTATTGATGGAAATGCAAGACCTGCCGACAGAGCAATGGTTCTGGTTTATAATCCGGCAAGAAATGAAGCAGTTTATGTTACTGATGGTTCGGCCAGAAGTATCGGAAACCATACCTTAACGGTTCCTAACCAGTATTCAGGAGACACTGTTTACGCATTTATCGCTTTCATCAGCGAAGATGGTAAAGAAGTTTCCAATAGTAAGTATGTTGGTGAACTTACTGTTGCATAAACAGGTTTATCGAGTATGTTGTCGAGAGTGCAGTCCTTCGGGACTGCATTTTTGATATAAAAACAACCAAAAGGATTTCTTTCTACATTTGCCCAGGCGCAATTAAATTCCTTCCTATTTTTGGAGCAGTCTGAATTAACATAACTCAAACCAAAACTGTTCTTAACCAGTATTCCGGCTTTACTGTTCATACTTTTATCACTTTCATTCGTGCTGATGGTAAGGGCGTAACAAATAGTAAATTTGTCGAAGGTGTTGTTGCAGCTTAATAGTGTGAATTTCTTGCCAAAAACCGCTTATTTTTATAAATGTTTTTTTATGACAGTTTGAAATCTTTTAATTACAAATAACTATAAATGGGTGCTCTTCAAACTTTTGTGCCGCTAATAAAATAAAAGGATTAGTTTTAAAGTAGAACGAATGTTTAAAAACATATGAAAGCAATCAGAGAGCAGAAATGTTTATTTAATAATCAAATGTATATATACTAAAGCTCATTTTGGAAACTGTTGTAAAAAACCTTAATTTGGAGAAATTTATTTTTATGTGTGCGCAACCATTAATTCTATATTAGGGCGTATATAATTTACAAGAATGATTAATTAACTAAACGAATTTTCGTATGCAAAATTTAGACGACAACTCAACAAACCAAAATTTATCCCATTTGTGGAGAAGAGGATTAGCTATTATCCTCGTCCTCGAATTTGCAGTACTCATTTGGGTTACCATCGGCAACTATTATAGAGAATCACAGCCACCTATACCTGAAAAAGTTATAGACAATTCGGGTTTGGTGGTATTCACAGGAACTGATATAAAGGCCGGGCAGCAAGTCTTCCTGAAAAAAGCGCTAATGAATAATGGAAGTATCTGGGGGCACGGTGCGTACATGGGTCCTGATTTTTCTGCCCAGTATCTTCATAATCTTGCTCTCGATGTCAGAAATTTTATTGCCCTTGAAAAATATAAAACCACTTTTTCGAACCTTGCCATGGATCAAAAAGAATCCCTTGTAGGATTAACCTGTGACTTTTTGGCCAACAATCGTATTAACACTGAAAGTCATAATCTATTATTCACTGAACCTGAAAAGAAATCTTTTAATGACCAAATTTCTTATTGGAAAGATTATTTTCAAAACCCTGCTGCAAACCGCGGATTGTCAAATACATTAGTAGTTGACCAGGAAGAACTGAGACAACTGACTTCCTTTTTTGCATGGGCTGCATGGGCTACTGCTGCAAATGTGCCAGGGAAAAACTACTCGTATACAAATAATTTTCCTTATGAACCACTCATCGGAAATGGACCTACAAGCGCTGCAATTTTATGGAGCGCCCTAAGTCTTATCAACTTGTTAGCAGGTATTGCTCTTATATTGTTTTTCTTTGGTCGTTTCAATTATCTTGGATGGCGAGAAGGAAGAGACTTGCTTCAACCTCAAATGGTATCTGGTAAACCAACAGCAATTGAACGTGCCTCCATTAAATTTTTTGTGGTGGCCATTTTACTTCTTTTGTTTCAAACATTTGCTGGTGGCGCAATGGCTCATTATTTTGCTGACACGAAAGGATTTTTCGGATTCGATTTGTCATCGATATTACCATCAAACGTTCTTCGTTCATGGCATTTGCAGTCAGCCATTCTTTGGATTGCCACAGCTTATATTGGAGGAGGTCTTTTTGTTTCTTCCTTATTATCAAAACGGGAACCTAAAGGACAGGTTCCACTGATAAATTTCTTATTTATTGCACTTGCCATTCTGGTAGTTGGAAGCCTGCTCGGAGAATATTTAGGTGTGAAAGACTTATTGAAAAAACTATGGTTTTGGCTTGGGAACCAAGGGTGGGAATATCTCGAAATTGGCCGTGGTTGGCAATTCTTAATGGCTATTGGTCTTGTCTTGTGGGCATTTCTTCTTTTTAGGACAGTAAGGCCTACCAAAAAGGAACCTGAAGAACGAGAATTGAAAACACTCTTTTTGCTGGCAGCCCTTGCCATTCCTTTCTTTTATATTCCTGCCTTTTTCTTTGGTTCTTCTACCAATTTTTCAACTGTTGATACATGGCGGTTCTGGATAATCCATCTATGGGTGGAAGGCTTTTTTGAAGTGTTTGCAACTGTTATGGTAGCTATTATGTTTTACAAATTGGGACTAGTAGCAAAACAAACTGTTACACGCATCATTTATCTGGATGCTGTTTTATTCTTAGGCGCAGGTATATTAGGGACAGGCCATCATTGGTACTGGAATGGTCAAACAGTTGCCTCTATGGCCATTTCTGCCTCTTTTTCGGCATTGGAAGTAGTTCCCCTGGTTTTACTAACCCTTGAAGCATCGGGCTTTGCCCGGCTAATGCGCACAAGAACAGACGAGAAAGGAAACAAAATTGATTTTCCTCATAAATGGACATTTTACTTTTTAATAGCTGTAGGTATTTGGAATTTTATTGGAGCCGGAATTTTTGGGTTTTTAATTAATCTACCCGTAATCAGCTATTATGAAACTGGTACAAACCTTACTCCAAACCATGGACATGCTGCCTTGATGGGAGTGTTTGGAATGCTTGGAATAGCTTTTCTTATCTTCGCAATCCGGCAGGTTTCTTCTGCTGAACATTGGAAACGAATTGAAAAATATGTGAAAATCTCATTTTGGGGACTAAATATAGGCCTTGCAGGAATGGTAATTTTACAGCTGTTTCCCAGCGGTGTTTTGCAATTACTGGACGTAATTAACAATGGGTACTGGCACGCACGTAGCCTTGAATTTTCCGGTCAGAGTCATATTGTTAAAATGGCATGGCTAAGATTGCCAGCCGACATACTATTTATTGTTGCTGGAGTATTGCCACTTTTGGTTGCTGTGGTTCTTACATACTTCCACATGCGAAAATCAGCAAAATACTAAATCTGCCCTGTCGGAATTATTAAATATACTGAATAAGCTCATAATTTATTCTTAATTCTCTATCACATGGATGTATTAATATCATGGTTGAACCATTTGTTTGCATCTTTGGAGACAATCACCAATATTCTGATTTATAAAGGTTTTTCATGTGAAACATAATTTCCGACTTCTGACCTGAAACCAACGGCAAGTCTGTTCCAACTGTTAATAGTAACAATGGCAAGCGTCAATTCCACAATTTCCTCAGGTTTAAATAACTTTTCAAGTTCAGTATAAACATCATCTGGAGTACCAGTTTGAGAAAGCAGCGTTAAGGATTCACACCAGGCAAGGGCCGCTCTTTCGCGCGGTGAGTAAAAAGGAGCTTCTCTCCAGGCAGCTAATACATGAATTTTTTATTCTCCTTCTCCAATAGCACGAGCATCTTTCGTATGCATATCCAAACAATAGGCACATCCGTTAATCTGGGAAGCTCTTATTTTAATTAATTCCTTAAGTTTGGGCTCTAATTTACCTTGTTCAACAAAACTTTCAAGGCCTTTCATTGCATTATAGCCTTCGGACGAAGTTTTATACCAATTTAATCTCATAGTTTATTCCTTTCTAATTATTCTTTTATTAATTAATTATAATTACTCCATCCCCCCAGTACAATCAAGGCAGGCAAGGGCATAGCTGTCATATTCGCCATAAGCAGGCCCTGGTATGCCATTTATAGTTATGATACGATCGATTCGCACTTCCGCACCGGAGTTAAAACATAAGTATTCCTCATTCATACTATTCTTTATAGTTCCAGTGATTTTACCTTTAGCTTCTTCAAGGTCAGTCCCATTTCCGAAATAGATGACTTTTGAATCGTCTTTTTTCTGTTCTTTTTCAAATATTTCATCGTAAATGGGATCTACGAAAATAAAATCTGTTTTCATATTAATTTATAATCTTGTTAATACAGCTTTGCGCTCATTTATTTTGTTTGCAAGAGCTTGTATTGTCTGATTTTTAACAGCTTTTAAGAACCCTTCCCTTACCGGAGAATAGTCTTCGTGCAGAGGGCAAGGATTTTCGCTATCGCATCGTTTTAAGCCGAACCCGCATTTGGAAAAAAACACCTCGCCTTCCACTACCCGAATTATCTCATATAATGTTAATGGAGTAGCAGGATGGTCAAAGAAAAATCCGCCTCCCCGTCCTTTCATCGAAGAAATTAATTTTGCACGGGTTAAGTTTTGCAAGACCTTTGCGGTAAATTGTTCGGGTGAATCAATCTTTTTTGCGATTTCTTTAAACCCCGGCCTTTTGCCTTCAAGATTTTGAATATAAACATAAACCAAAGCCCGAATAGCATATTCGGATGTTTTCCCCAACATACAGTTAAAATTAAGCCCATTTATTTTACAAATTCAATATTGGATTTCTCCGGCATGATCACCAGAGCCTTAAAATCCTGTTTCAACAGAAGGCTATGATGTTGACCGGCAGGAATGATGAAGGAGTTACCTGCCTGCAGCAAATGCTCTTTTTTATCAATCTTTAACAATGAACTACCTTCCTGCACTATCACTACTGCTTCTTCCGTACTGTAATGTAATGGCATTTCCAAACCCTCCTTACCGGTTACTTGCAATACTTTTAAAAATACCCCGGTTTTGAGCTTAACCAGTTCAGGTGTATCTATAGTTTTCATTTTTTTTATTAACTTTCAAGTTCTATAGCCTTTGGAAATAATACATTATTTTCCAGATGAATGTGGCGATGCAAATCATCTTCAAAATCCTTAAGTTGTTTAAAAGTCACTTCGTACGTAGTACAAGCATCTTCAGGAACCTGGTAATTATTCGAAAGCTTTGATATTTCATCGAATCGATTACCTTCAGTCTGATGTTCTGCCATCATCATGCCGATTGGATTCGAAACTGAACCAAATGGAGACTTGGGCAACGTTGAATTCCCCTTTTTCGCCGATTCCAGTCTCTTTATAAACGGGAAAAGCATAAGTTCCTCCTTCTGCATGTGCATGGTTAAGTCCCCGGCAGAACTAATGAACAACTCCTTAATTTTAAAAAGTTCAGGATGATGTTCACCATGTACCTGACAAATTTTTTCAAGATTTCTTTTTAGAACCGGAATGTTCTCATGCACATACGCATGATGTCTTTTTATAATATAATCAGACAGTTCCCCCAGGGCAAGATTATTAATATATTCGGAATCAGGGTCTTTTTGAGAAACCAGAGTTTCCAACTGTTTAATAAGCTGCTCCTGATTAATACCAGCCTCTCTACAAGCAACGGAAATTGCTTTATCTCCTCCGCAGCAATAATCTATATTATTTGCTTGGAATAATGGGGCAGTTTTGAAATTTAATCTGACTATCTCTTTAACAAATGAATCTGGTGAAATATTCATATCAGTTATTTTTAAAATTCATTTACAAAGATATAATAAAATTATTATAAAAAGATATACATGTCTTTTTATATTTTTTTGTATTATCTTTGTCTAAAGAAAAACCGAAAATTAAAATGAGTAAAGATGATAACACATAATTTAGGATACCCTCGAATTGGGAATGATAGAGAACTAAAAAAAGCTGTTGAAGGCTATTGGTCAGGAAAAATATCCTATGAACAGTTAATACAGGTTAGCATTGCCATAAAACAAAAAAACTGGTTGTTACAAAAAGATTTGGGCATTGACCTGATTCCTTCCAACGATTTCTCATTTTACGACCAGGTATTGGACATGGCGTTTGCCGTGGATGCAATTCCTAAACGTTACGCTCACCTGGCACGTAATACCGGCAAATCAGAACTTGATCTTTATTTTGCAATGGCAAGAGGTTATCAGGAAGGAGATACAGATATTACTGCCATGGAAATGACCAAATGGTTTGATACGAACTACCATTATATAGTACCCGAATTTTATAAAAATCAAAAATTCAGATTGGCTAATTTGAAGATGATTGATGAATTTCTTGAAGCAAAACAATTGGGTATTATCACAAAGCCTGTCCTGTTAGGTCCTGTATCTTTTTTAATGCTTGGCAAGGAAAAAGAACCAGGATTCGACCGGATTGATTTATTAGAAAACCTTCTTTTTGTTTATTTCGATATACTTACACTTTTGATTGATAACGGTGTAAAATGGATTCAATTTGACGAACCTTTTTTGGCGTTAGATTTAACACCAGATCAGAAAAAAGTTTTTCGAATCGCTTACTCCCGGATTAGGAGTAATTTTCCATCGATAAGTATTTTGGTTGCCTCTTACTTTGATAGCTTAGACGACAACTCGGAATTAGCGGCAGATTTGCCGGTCGATGCAATCCATATTGACCTGGTAAGAGCACCTGAACAACTAGAGAAAATATTAAACCTGATTACGGCAGATAAAAAAATATCCCTTGGCATTGTAGATGGCCGGAACATCTGGAAGAATGATTTTAAGAATTCATTAAACCTTATAAATAAAGCTATTGAAAAACTTGGGGAGGATAGAGTGATGATAGCCCCATCCTGTTCCTTACTTCATGTTCCGTGCGATCTGGATATGGAAACCAATGAGAAAATTCTCTTACCTGAAATTAAACAATGGATGGCGTTTGCAAAGCAAAAAATTGAAGAGGTGGTTGTTCTTAAACGATTGTCAGTCCACTCTGGCGATGAATCTGCAAAGCAACTGTATAAACACAATCAGGAAGCTATGCATGGCCGAAAAGAGTCTTCCAGCATTCATAATCACCTGGTTAAAGAGCGTATTGACTTTATTGAAAAATATGAGGAAATGAAAAGAAAGCCATTCCCAATACGTAAAAAGAAGCAGCAAAATCATCTCCACCTTCCTTCTTTTCCTACAACAACAATTGGCTCATTTCCACAGACTGCTGATGTGAGAAGTTGGAGGGTAAAACTGAAAAGGGAAGACCTTACCTTAAATGAATATAATCATCTTATCAAAGATGAGATAAAAAAAGCTATCCGCTGGCAGGAAGAGGCAGGTTTGGATGTTTTGGTACATGGTGAGTTTGAACGAAACGATATGGTTGAATATTTCGGAGAAATGTTGGAAGGATTTGTATTTACCCGGAATGGCTGGGTTCAAAGCTATGGATCGCGTTGCGTAAAACCACCTATAATTTATGGAGATGTTCAACGACCCAATCCCATGACTGTAGATTGGATTAAGTATGCTCAATCTCTCACATCGAAACCAGTTAAAGGAATGTTAACCGGGCCTGTTACAATCCTAAAATGGTCATTTGTAAGGGATGATCAGCCTCTTTCCCAAACATGCAATCAAATTGCTTTAGCTATCAGGGATGAAGTGATCGATTTAGAGAAAGCAAACATTAGCATTATTCAGATTGACGAACCGGCACTCAGGGAGGGATTACCTCTCCGGAAAAAAGATTGGAAATTTTACCTCGATTGGGCAGTTAACGCTTTTCGTCTTTCTTACGCTGGTGTTAAGGACGAAACTCAAATTCATACCCACATGTGTTATGCCGAATTCAGTGATATTATCCAAAACATCACTGCGCTTGATGCTGATGTTATTACTATTGAATGTTCGAGATCACAGATGGAACTTCTTGACGCCTTTAATGTATACGAATATCCCAATGATAT
>PHDM01000022.1:0-11296 GCA_002840985.1 Bacteroidetes bacterium HGW-Bacteroidetes-17 | reverse complement strand
TATCCCAATGATATAGGACCCGGAGTATATGATATTCATTCACCCCGGGTACCATCTATCAATGAGATGGTTGATCTCCTTAAAAAAGCTGCTGCTGTCATTCCAAAAGAAAATATCTGGGTTAATCCTGATTGCGGATTGAAAACTCGTAGTTGGGAAGAAACCAATAAAGCTATTATTGAAATGGTAAATGCGGCCAGGCTGGTTCGCGAAGAAATGTAAAACTGTAAAATAATAATTAAAATAAATAATCATGGCTATAAAAAAAGTATGGATAGAAGAAGGTTGCTCCGCATGTGGCTTGTGCGAAGAAATTTGTCCTGAAGTTTTTAGACTGGAAGATGTGGCAATTGTAATTGAAGATGTAAATTTTTCTGATTATGAGGATAAAATAAGAGAAGCGGTCGATAGCTGTCCTATGGAGGTTATCAGATACTCTGAGAAAATTTAAGTAAGATTGATTATGAAAAGTGAACAAATTGATTTAGAAATAAAAATGAAAAGGGTGTATGAAAAGCCGGACAAAGAAGACGGCATACGTATTCTGGTGGATAGACTTTGGCCACGGGGCGTGACAAAAGAAAAAGCAAGCATTGATCTATGGTTGAAGGATATCGCCCCGAGCACAGAACTTCGGAAGTGGTTTGGGCACGACCTTGAAAGATGGAAAGAGTTTAGGAAACGTTATCTCCACGAACTCAAAGAAAACGAAGAACAGGTGTCTATTTTGAAGGATAAGATTAAGAAAGGAATGGTAACATTACTTTATGGTGCAAATGATAAAGAGCACAATCAGGCAGTTGTTCTTAAAGAATTATTCAGCAACAGATCTTTCTCCAAACCTACTTAGTATTTTTTTCTTAATATTCTTTCAACAGGTATAATAATAATCCAAATAACATAGTATGAAAAACAATCAAATTTATCCCGAAGTAACAAAAGAAATCTACGAAAAACGAGTAGCCCTGGCACCTGAAATGTCAGAGGCATTCCACAATTTCGGAAAAGCCGTTTTTAAAGAGGGTGCGCTTTCTGAAAAAACAAAGCAACTTATTGCCGTGGCAGTAGCACATGTAACACAATGCCCGTATTGCATACGGAGCCACACTAAATTAGCATTGCGAAAAGGAGCCAGTAAAGAAGAAATCATGGAAACCATCTGGGTAGCATCAGAAATGCGGGCAGGAGCCGCTTATGCTCATGCTGCATTGGCAATTGATGAAATGGAATCAATACAGTCTTAATAAATCTTATTCCCGAACAGGATTTTAAAGAATTACCGGATTGTAGTTTTGATAAAAGTGTTTTTTGGACTCACTTCAAATATCTGGTCAATCTGTAAGTGAAGGATGACAAGCGTTTCGAAGAATAATTTGTGTCAGATAAAACAAGTAAATAACATGAAAACAAATATGATGAAAAAAGTATTGATTGCGCTGGATTATAATCCAACTGCACAAAAAGTGGCAGAAGTAGGGTTTTCAATGGCAAAATCTATGAATGCTGAAGTTATATTGCTACATGTAATATCAGATCCGGTGTATTATTCTTCAACTGAATATTCACCCATAATGGGCTTTACCGGCTACATGGACATGGGTGCGTTGCAATTAGATAGTGTCGATGGTCTAAAAAAAGCATCACAACATTTTCTTGATAAATCAATTCAGCACCTTGGTGATAAAGCCATTCAAACCCTTGTAAAAGAAGGTGATTTTGCTGAATCTATTTTAGAAGCTGCAAAAGAGGCGCATGCAGATATTATTGTTGTTGGATCTCACAGCCGGAAATGGCTTGAAAATATTGTAATGGGAAGTGTAACAGAAAAAGTTTTACATCACACTTCTATTCCGCTTTTAATAGTACCAACCAAGCAAAAAAAATGAGATAAGATTCATTCTGTAAGTCGGCCTGATGACATTGACCTCTGGAATAAAATATAATCATGAAAGACAATACTTTGAAAAAAAAAGAATAATTTATAACACAGAATCATCATGGAGAAAGACATATTTCACATAAGAAAGTCGTTAAAAATCAATGGAAAGGAGAGTACGTATTACAGCCTCACTGAATTGCAGAAGCAGGGATACGATATTGACAGATTACCTTTTTCCATTCGAATCTTACTTGAAAATGCCTTGCGAAATTACGATGGGTTTACTGTAAACCGCGAAAATATCGAAACCTTGTTGCATTGGGCACCTCTCGCATCGGACAGGGATATCCCATTTAAACCCGCTCGCGTTTTGATGCAGGATTTTACAGGCGTTCCTGCCGTGGTTGATATTGCCGCGCTTCGTTCTGAAGCCGCACGAAAGGGTAAAGACCCAACGATCATCAACCCGTTCATACCTGTTGATCTGGTGATAGACCACTCTGTGCAGGTAGACTACTTTGGCACCGGTAATTCTTACAGGCGCAATATGGATGAAGAGTATAAACGCAATGTGGAACGCTACCAATTTCTGAAATGGGCGCAAAATTCCTTTGATAATTTTACCGTGGTACCTCCCGGAATGGGTATATGCCACCAGGTAAATCTTGAGTACTTATCGAAAGTTATTATCGAAAGAAACGGAGATGTTTTCCCGGATACTTTAGTAGGAACAGATAGCCATACACCAATGGTGAACGGTATTGGTGTTGTGGGCTGGGGCGTTGGTGGCATCGAAGCTGAAGCTGCAATACTGGGACAGCCACTCTATTTTGTTATGCCTGAAGTGATCGGACTGAAACTTACCGGCAAGCTTCCGGTGGGCTCCACTGCCACTGACCTGGTATTAACCATCGCTAATCTGCTCAGAAAGTATGGTGTGGTTGGAAAGTTTGTAGAGGTTTCTGGTTCGGGTTTAGAAAAGCTCTCAGTACCCGACAGAGCAACTATTGGCAATATGTCACCCGAATTCGGGAGTACCATCACTTATTTTCCAATTGATGATAAAACGCTGGAATACATGCGGAAAAGCAATCGCTCAAACGAGCAAATAGAACTGGTGGAAGACTATTGCAAAACCAACATGCTTTGGCGCGAACATGAAGATAATATTACCTACACTGATGTTTTGGAGTTGGATATTTCAACCGTTGAACCCACTGTTGCAGGGCCAAAGCGACCACAGGACAAAATCTTGTTAAAAGACTTTAAAAATAAATTTATTGATCTGATTGAAGAATCCTTCGATAGGAAATATATTTCTCAGAAAGATCGTGAAGTTGAAAAATCAATTATCCGGTTTGAGGGTGAAGGTGGCGATCTGCCAGTATCCAAATCGAACTTAAATGTAGATTCGTCCGGGGTTGAGGCGATTGAAAGCAACGGATTAAAAGCAATTTGGATAACCAGGGGGCAGGAAAAATTTATACTTTCCGATGGTTCGGTGGTGATAGCGGCCATCACTTCCTGCACCAACACCTCCAATCCCTTTGTGATGGTAGGGGCCGGGTTGTTAGCCCGAAAAGCCAGGGAGCACGGTATTGATGTAAAACCCTGGGTGAAAACTTCACTCGCCCCGGGTTCTAAAGTTGTAACCGATTATCTTAAAAAAGCTGATTTGCTGAAGGACCTGGAAGCTCTGAAATTTCATTTAGTAGGCTATGGCTGTACCTCATGCATTGGTAATTCGGGCCCTTTACCTCCGAAAATCGCAAAGGCTATCGACAAGCATAACCTTATAGTCGCTTCGGTACTTTCGGGTAATCGTAATTTTGAAGCCAGGATCCATCCCCAGGTAAAAATGAATTTTTTAATGTCGCCAATGCTGGTGGTTGCTTTTGCCATTGCCGGTCGGATAGATATCGACCTGATTAACGAGCCAATCAGTTATGACTCAAACAGGGAACCTGTTTTCCTCAAGGATATTTGGCCCTCCGACAATGAGATCAACGAAATATTAAGCCAGGTATTGTCTCCCCTTGATTTCGCAAAGAATTACGGGGAGATTTATAATGGCAATGAAACCTGGAGGAATCTGGAAGCTCCTGCAGGCCAGTTATACGATTGGGACAAAGATTCGACCTATATCAAAGAAATCCCATTCTTTAAAAATATTTCTGAACACCCTCTGCCTCTGTACGATATTTTAAATGCAAGAGCTTTGTTGGTTTTGGGCGATAGCGTAACCACCGACCATATATCACCTGCCGGCGCATTTAGTGAAGATTCTCCAGCTGGTAAATACCTGATAGAATGTGGCGTGGAAAAAAAGAATTTTAATTCTTACGGCTCACGCAGAGGTAATGATGAAATAATGGTGCGCGGTACCTTTGCCAATGTACGGATTAAAAATAAACTTGCTGAAAAAGAAGGCGGTTACACCCATCATTTGCCTTCGGGTGAAGAAATGTCCGTTTATGATGCTTCGGTTAAATACCGGAAAAAACAAACCCCGCTATTGATTTTGGCCGGGAAAGAATACGGCAGTGGTTCCTCACGCGACTGGGCAGCCAAGGGGACTTTTCTGTTGGGCATAAAATGTGTACTGGCTGAAAGTTATGAGCGAATTCACAGGAGCAACTTAGTTGGATTGGGCGTGCTCCCACTTCAGTATAAAAATGGAGATACAGCTGAAAGTTTAGGAATTACTGGTAAAGAAGTTTTTTCAATAACAGATGTTGCTCAGAATTTAGCACCTCTAAAGGAAATTCAAGTAATAGCTAAAAATGAAAATGGGAAAGCAATTAAATTTATGGCAATTACTCGCTTGGATTCCAACATTGAAATTGAATACTATCGGAATGGCGGGATTTTACAATATGTATTTCGGCAGTTTTTGAAAGAAAGTTATTAATAGTTCAAAAAATTAAATATTATGAATAAAATAGCAATTAATGGTTTTGGCAGAATAGGAAGAGCTGCACTGAAAGTAATTCTGAAAACTCCCGGATTGGAAGTGGTAGCTGTAAACGATTTAATGAGCATTGAGAATGCGGCATATTTATTTAAATACGACAGCGTTTATGGTGTGTATGAAGGCGAAGTAATCTTCGAAGGCAATCACTTGCTCATCAATAATGATAAGATTTTATTTCTTTCTGAGAAAGATCCGGATCGACTTCCCTGGAAAGACATGGAAATAGATGTAGTAATTGAAAGCACGGGGCTTTTCACAAAAAAAGAAGATGCAGAAAAGCACATCTATGCCGGGGCAAAACATGTAGTAATATCTGCCCCAACCAAAAGCAAAGATACTCCAACTGTTTTGCACGGAGTAAACAGTTTGGAGGGAAAAACCTTGATATTTTCATGCGCAAGTTGCACCACAAATAATATTGGTCCTGTTTTGGAAATCATTGACCGCAGGATCGGGATTAAAAAAGCAATTTTAAATACGATACATGCCTATACTTCATCTCAATCCCTGATAGATGCACCTTCAAAGAGAGACCTTCGTGCGGGTCGGTCAGCAGCAGTAAATTTAGTTCCTACATCCACGGGAGCGGCCATTGCTGCCACTAAAATACTTCCTCAACTGGAAGGCAAATTCGACGGTATATCCATACGCACTCCCGTTCCTGTGGGGTCTATTTCTGATATCACCGTCGTAACCGGAAGAAATACATCTGCTAAAGAAGTTAATGAAATTTTACAAGAAGAAGCAAAAACTGACCGGTACAAACAGATCTTGTCAGTTTCAAACGAACCTTTGGTTTCCTCCGATATTTTGCAAAGCGCCTTTGCTTCTATTGTTGATCTGGAAATGACCAGAGTTGTTGATGGCGATTTGGTGAAAATTATGGCATGGTACGATAACGAATGGGGGTTTACCAATCAAATGATCCGTGAGATTCAGTTGCTATAAAGAATTAACAATTAAGACAGTTTACATTAGTAATTAACAATTAAAACAAAATGACATGACAACATCAAATGCACAAGCACAATGGAAAGGAAAGATTAAAGATGGTCGTGGTACCATGAAATTTATGGGTTACGAAGGTGCTTACACTTTTTCCTCACGTTTTGAAGGGAGTGAAGGCACAAACCCTGAAGAACTTGTTGGCGCAGCACATGCCGGATGCTATTCCATGTACCTTTCCTTATTGCTCACAGAAGAAGGGCTGAATCCGGAAAGTATTGACACGAAAGCCACCGTAACCATGATCAGCGATAATTCTGGCCCACACATTACCGAAATCAAGTTGGATTGCAAGGTAAAATGTCAAGGGCTGGACGAAGCAAAGCTGAAGATACTGGCGGCAACTACCAAAGAAAAATGCCCCGTGTCGAGGTTATATGCAGGGGGCACTGCCAAAATATCGGCAGATGCACATTTGATTAAGTAAATCGGCTATCACCATGTCTGAAGCTTATAAGGGAATCAGGTTTATGGCCACCGCCTGGCCTGATGCCCTAATTGAAATAGATTTCTGCCGTAACTGCAGGATATTGCAACTGCCAGATGCAAACAAACGATTTGAATATCCGCACTTGTATAAGATGGGTTTAAGCGAGAGCCTGATGAATTTAAGAGATTAATTAATGGGAAAGATTAAAACTTAATAACATGATAATTGATAAAAAGGTCGCAATAGTAAGCGGTGCCAGCAGCGGCCTGGGTGAGGCACTTACAAATGTATTGGTGGCAAATGGAGCTACGGTTTACGGGCTTGCCCGAAATGCAGAAAAACTTAACACAATTCAAAAAAAATTGGGGAAGGCTTTTGTTCCTGTAACTATGGACATTACCGATCCGCAAGCTACTATTGCTTGGGTAAAGAATACTTTTTCTGATTCCTATATTCCTGATATCCTTATCAACAATGCCGGAGCCGGATATTTCAGCAAAATTGATCGGCTTTCTTTGGAACGCTGGCACGCAATGATTAACACTAATTTAAACGGGATGTTTTACCTTACCACTTCCATCGTCCCGCTGATGAAAGAAAGTGAAAACATTTGCCACATCATCAATATCGGCTCCATTTTAGGTAAAACAAACAGGTCAGCAACTGCGGCTTATTCTGCTACCAAATATGGTGTACAGGGCTTTAGTGAAGCCTTATATAAGGAGCTAAGCAGGCATAAGATAAAAGTCACGTGCGTAAATCCGGGAAGTATTGCCACACACTTTTTTTACGATTCGGGTATATTACCACACCCTACTTATTTGCAGCCAAAAGATATTGCTGAGTTGATAGTTAAAATTATAGAAACCCCTGATAATTTTTTGGTTGATGAAATTACTTTAAGGCCATTAATAGAGCATTCTTCTACATAGCTTTTAGCTTTTGATAAAAGAAGACAGATTATAGGCTTGAAATGATAGAAAAAGTGAAGTAGATAACAAAAATAATTCTTATGAATTCCCATAAAGATACAATTGAATCGATTGGTGATGACCATGTTGCAACATCACTGGAAACGCCACTCCGTAAGGGTGCTTTTGCCGTAGATGACGACCTGAAGATTGAATTAATACAAAATCATTTCAAAGAGATCATGAATATTTTAGGTTTAAACCTTGACGATGACAGCTTAAGCGGAACACCTTACAGGGTTGCAAAAATGTATGTGAAAGAAATCTTTAGCGGATTAAATCCGGCGAACAAACCACATATAACACTTTTTGAAAATAAATATCAGTACAACAAAATGATGATCGAAAAAAATATCACATTGTACTCTTATTGCGAGCATCATTTTCTGCCCATAATCGGCAAAGCACACGTGGCATATTTTTCTTCAGGTAAAGTTATCGGGCTTTCAAAAATAAACAGGCTGGCTCAATATTATGCCAGGCAGCCTCAGGTACAGGAAAGGCTGACCAATCAAATAGCCGATGGCTTAAAAGAAGCATTACAATCGGACGATGTGGCCGTAATTATTGATGCAGAACACCTTTGTGTTCGTTCACGTGGAATTAAAGACACTAATTCAAGCACAATTACTGCAAGTTATTCAGGGAAGTTTCAGGATGTGAAAAATCAAATGAAATTTATTTCCTTAGTTAATAATGGTCAATAATAACATGTATTGTAAAATACAACACTAAAATATTATACGATGAAAACACGATTAAACTATTCTAATGATTTTCCTGAAGCAATAAAGGGAATGCTCGAACTCGAAAAGTATGTACACAACTCAGGGCTTGAACGCCCACTTTACGAATTGGTAAAGACAAGGGCCTCGCAAATTAACGGATGCGCCTACTGCCTCGACATGCACACCAAAGATGCACGCAAGGCAGGTGAAACCGAACAACGACTGTATGCATTGAGCGCCTGGCGCGAAACACCATTTTATACTGAAAGGGAACGTGCAGCATTGGAATGGACAGAAGCATTAACATTAATTTCAGAAAATGATGTATCAGATGAGTTGTATAAAAATGTAAGTAATCATTTTAACGAAAAAGAAAGGGTTGCTTTAACCATGGCAATTATTGCTATAAACGGGTGGAACCGTTTGGCCATTAGCTTTCGTACCGTTCCGGGCAGCTATAAGCCTATATAAGCCTGAAAGTTCAAAACTACGAATAAACCCAAAAAAGATGATAACTATACCCAGAATAGATAAAAAGCGCATTGTTATTGTAGGCTGTGGTTTTGCAGGTTTAAAACTTGCAAGAAAGCTTCACAACTCAAATTTCCAGGTAATCATCATTGATAAAAACAATTTTCATCAATTTCAACCTTTGTTTTACCAGGTCGCTTCTGCGGGTTTAGAACCAAGTGCTATTTCTTTTCCTTTACGGAAGATTTTTCAGCATTATAAGGATTTTTATTTACGGAAAGCAAACGTAATACGAATAAATACAGACAAAAATGAATTAGTAAGTTCAATCGGCATATTGCAATATGATATTCTTGTTCTTGCTCATGGAGCTAAAACCTCGTTTTTTGGAATGGATCGTTTGGAACATTGTGCAAAATCAATGAAATCGGTAGTTGAAGCCTTGGAGATAAGAAATTCTATTTTACAGAATTTCGAAGATGCTTTGTCAGCGCCTTCCCCGGAAGAAAGAAACCAGTATATGAATATTGTAGTCGTTGGAGGCGGCCCTTCAGGCGTTGAAATTTCTGGAGCTTTGGCGGAAATGCGCAACTACATTCTGCCAAAGGATTTTCCTGAATTAGATTGCTCTAAAATCAACATTTACCTGATTGAGGGGAATAACCGTTTGCTGGGAACAATGTCTGAAAGAACTTCCGAAAAAGCGGCTGAATTTCTTAAAAAACTTGGCATTAAAGTTTTAACATCCACAGTAGTAAAAGATTGCGATGAAAAGTATGTTTTTATCAACACTTCAGATAAAATCAGGTCGAATATTGTGATATGGACTGCCGGTGTAAAAGCCAATAGGATAGAAGGGTTAAACAGCAATTGTTATTCGAAAAGCGAGCGTCTTTTAGTCGACAATTATAACCGGATAACAGGGTACGATAACATCTTTGCTATAGGAGATGTGGCATTAATGAAGGAAGAAAACTATCCTAACGGACATCCTCAGCTTGCACAGGTGGCTATTCAACAAGCCTCATTATTGGCAAAAAATCTGAAAAACAGCATAAAAAACAAACCGCTTAAAATATTCCATTATCACGATCTGGGCACTATGGCTACTATTGGGCGGAATTTGGCAGTTGTCGAATTACCCTATATTAAGTTTCAAGGTCTGTTTGCCTGGTTTGTGTGGATGTTTATTCATTTGTTTGCGATTGTGGGAGTTAAAAATAAAATGCTTATTTTTATTAATTGGGTTTGGAATTATTTTACTTACGACCAGTCTTTGCGTTTGATAATTAAACCAAAAGACCATAATTAATTCAATATTAAAATATTTACTTAAAACTAAATATTATGTCTATTAAAAAAGTTTGGCTTGACGAAAGAGAAAATGAATGTATTTCGTGCGGAGCATCTGAATCCGCTTGTCCGGAAGTATTTGAAGTACCGGAAAAATGGTTGTAAAAAAAGGTGTTGATTTCAGTAAGTACGAGTCAACAATCCTGGAGGCAGTAGAGAGTTGTCTAACAGAAGTAATTAAATATGAATAAGTGTATTATTCTAGTCTCAAACAAGCAGACATTCTAAGAATGATGGGGAAAGCTGAACTAAAAAAAATCATTTGGACAATCGGACATTCTACGCGAGCGTTTGATGAATTCATTGAAATGTTAAAGTCTTTTCAAATTGAATGTGTTGCCGATATCAGAAGCTTCCCGGGTTCCAGACGATTCCCTCAGTTCAATAAAGAATCACTTGCGGTTTCCTTACCTGAAAACAACATAAAGTATATTCATTTAAAAGAACTTGGAGGGCGAAGAAAAACTCAACATGATTCTATCAACACTGGCTGGCGTCTTGCCGCTTTCAGAGGCTATGCTGATTATATGGGAACCAATGATTTTATAAATGCGATACTAGAACTAGAAAGTTATGCTTACAAAGAAAGGATCGCTTATATGTGTTCGGAGGCTTTATGGTGGCGTTGCCACAGGTCGCTTGTTTCAGATTATCTGAAGGTTCACGGCTGGACGGTCATGCACATAATGGGCAATAGCAAAGCTCAGGAACATCCATATACTTCTCCCGCTGAAATTGTAAATGGTGAATTGGTATATAATAAAAGTAACAGTGCTGACGAAAGCATTTTTTCATGTAAAACCAGTTACTTTGTGTGATCGGTTTTTTTTAATCATCCCTCCCGCATTTTTTCTTATATTTATCTTCTGGTAATACATTTTAAGTTGAATTTTGTTGCCTATTTGTTGCCCGACTACATTGAAAGTCAGATATAGCAACAAAAATTACTTTCTGTATCGGAAAGTAAATGAAGCTGTTATTTACTAAGCCATTTGTCGCAGTCAAATACTCAAGTCGAATTTATCCCGTCGAATGAAACGAAATCGGGATCTTTCAAAAGTCAACCAAATCAGGAATAGAGTACTTTGATATTTCCTTTTAATTAAAAATACTTTAACCTGATATATCTCGGTATTTTTCTTAATTCAAAAATAATATCCTCTAAAAAAGTATCAGTCTGCTTTGTCATTCCAAGCCTCCATTGGTCGCCAAGCCATTTATTAAAACCCGGACAGCATGTTGGATAATACCGACTACCGGCATTTGGATAAATCGTTACTTCACCTAACACAACCCCTAGGATTGAATCGTACAAATCAAATCTTGCAAAATCAATATCCTCTCCCAATTTCTCGGCCACAGAAATTAATTCTTTTAGATTTTCAGGCTTTTCCGGAAATGGATCTGGCAAAGCTTCTTTATATTTGCTTAGTTTTATTTCATTCCAATCTGTATTGAAAAAAATATTTTTTCCCTCTCTTCGGT
>PHDM01000021.1 GCA_002840985.1 Bacteroidetes bacterium HGW-Bacteroidetes-17 | reverse complement strand
ATTCCGCAGCAGAGCTGCGGGGTATTACCCTCCGACTTCGTCGGGATTGTTCGTCTTGCAAATTTCAGTTCGCTTACTCTTGAAATTTGAGTCTCACGAATAAATTATAAAATCAATTCACACAAAAAAAGTGCAAATCACTCTGCACTTTTTAAATTCTTAGCTTATGCACTATAAGTGTTTATATTCCGATCCATTTTTTTGAACAACCCTTGTAATACAGTGCCGGGGCCTACTTCAACGATAGTTTTTGCACCATCAGCCAATATGTTTTTCATAATCTGAGTCCATCTGACCGGCGCAGTTAATTGTGAAATAAGATTCGTTTTTATAATTTCAGGCTGAGCAACTGATTGTCCCGTTACATTTTGATAAATAGGGCAAATGCCTTTATTAAATTTTGTTCCGTTTATAGCAGAAGCTAATTCTGCTCTGGCTGGTTCCATTAATGGAGAATGAAATGCCCCACCTACATTTAATACGATTGCTCTTTTAGCACCTGCTTCTTTCAATCGCTCACAAGCTATATTGATGCCTTCGTGAGAACCAGAAATAACAAGTTGGCCCGGGCAATTATAATTAGCCGGTACTACCACTTCATGAATTTTTGATAATATTTCTTCAACAACCGTATCTTCCAAGCCGATGATGGCAGCCATTGTAGAGGGCTCAGCTTCGCAAGCTTTTTGCATGGCCATTGCCCTCGCATACACGAGTTTTAATCCATCCTCAAATGATAAAGTTTTGTTTGCAACCAATGCAGAAAATTCACCAAGTGAATGGCCTGCAACCATATCAGGTTTAAAATCTTCACCCATGGTTGTTGCCAGAATGACCGAATGCAGAAAAATTGCCGGCTGAGTTACTTTGGTCTGTTTCAAATCCTCATCTGTGCCATCAAACATTAAATCAGTAATTCGAAATTTTAATATGTCGTTGGCCTTTTCAAAAAGGGATTTAGCGAGCACCGATTTATCATACAAATCTTTTCCCATTCCAACAAACTGAGCTCCCTGTCCGGGGAATACAAACGCTTTCATATTATATAATTAGATAATAAGTGATTTTTTAAGCTTCTATTGACCCTTATTTTCGGCTACCTAAAAAGCGAAGCAAAAATAGGAATAAATTTATAAAATCCAGATATAGATTTAACGCACCTAAAATAACAAGCTTACTTTTGGGTAGGGACCCATAAACCTGACCATTTCCAATGCGTTTTAATTTTTGCACATCATAAGCAGTAAGCCCTGTAAACACCAATACACCAATAAAGCTAATCATGTAATCAAGTGTACTGCTATGCATAAAGAAATTAGCGATACTGGCTATAATGATCCCAAATAAACCCATCATCATCAAAGAACCGAATTTGGTTAAATCGGTCTTAGTTGTATAACCCAGAAAAGCCATTACTCCAAAAGTTGCCGAGGTCACAATAAATGTAAGGAAAACCGAGCTTGCTGTATAAACCAAAAGAATAAAGCTCAAACTCATTCCCATCAATATTGAAAATACAATGAAAAGGAAGGATAAGGTGCTAAAAGAGAGTCGTTGTAATCCAAAGGTAATGATCATGACAAAGGCGAAAGGTGACAAAGTGACAATCCACCCAAGCATATTCATCCTCCCCGTTTCCAAATTAATCATACTACTGATCAGGCTCTCACTTGATGCAAAAAAGTAAGATGTAACGGCAGTTACAGCTAATGCCAAAAACATCCATGTAAATACATTTGCTATAAATGCAGATGCAACATCACCCACCTTATAAGTCTGATTAGTTGTATCGTAAGTATTATTTTGTAGGTTCATAATTTTATCAGTTATATAATAAATAAAAAATATTTTTTTCCACTAGTGTAGTTTAGATCCTATTAAGTGAATAAATTCAGCGCGGGTTTTTTCATTTTCAAACGCCCCTATAAAATCAGAGGTTGTTGTGACAGAATTCTGCTTTTGAACCCCTCTCATCGCCATACACAAATGTCGTGCCTCAATAACAACTGCCACACCCAAGGGATGTAAGGTCTCATTAATTGCATTCTTAATTTGGGTCGTAAGCCTTTCCTGTACCTGCAGTCTTCGAGCATATGCCTCAACCACACGGGCAATTTTACTTAAACCGGTGATATATCCGTTTGGAATATAAGCTACATGAGCTTTCCCGATAAAAGGAATCATATGATGTTCGCAAAGCGAATATATTTCGATGTCCTTAACGATGACCATTTCGCGATAATCCTCCTTAAATTTAGCTGATCTTAATATTTCAACAGGATCATGATCATAGCCTTGAGTTAGAAATTGTATTGCTTTTGCAACTCTTACAGGAGTATCCAGCAATCCTTCTCTATCAGGGTTTTCACCAATTAAACTCAATATCCTTTTATAATGAATTGCTAATTCCTCAATCACTTTTGGATCGTGTTTTTCTACTTTTTCATATCCTAATATTTCTTCACTGTTTTCCATTTTATACTCATTTTTCAGGAGCCAAAGTTAATTTTTGGCCCTAGATATTCAACAATATTATTTTCAGATTCATAAATTTTTACTGAATGGAGCATTGCATTTAATCTTTGTAAAGGCAAATCCAATTCATCCCAAATTGAAATAGCTAAATTTTCAGTTGAGGCAAGTTTGCCTTTCATAAAATCAACTTCAAGGTTAATGTTTTTATGATCTACCTTCTCTATTACATGTAGATTAATCACTTTACTCAATTCTTTCAAATTAATCAAAAACCCTGTTTCTTGATTCACCTCACCTTTAACTGTAACATACAGTATATAATTATGTCCATGCCAATTAGGGTTGGAACACTTTCCAAAAACCTCTAGATTTTTCTCATCCGTGTAATCCTGTCTAAAAAGGCGATGAGCTGCATTAAATCGTTCTCGTCTGGTGATGAAGATCATAATAATTTTTTTATAAAAGTAAATGTTATTTTTTTGGAGGAGGAATTAATGCTAATTTATTTTGTCCGTTTTCACTTTTAATGAAAAAATTAAAAACGGGTTCCAATCCAAACCCTTATCTGATTCATCTCGTAATTAAAATTTGTTTGACCGATATTAAATTTACTGGGATTAAATCCATGAACTCCACCGATGCCCAAGTATATAAAATCTGAATTAAAACCAAATGCTGCCCTGCCAAGCCATAGGGCCGAAAACTTTGCCCCCTTATCTGATCCCAATTCTGATTCATAATCGTAATTTTGCATAAATAAACCCGGAATTAAAGAAAGGTTTACATAAAAATTTTTAAAAAATACATAAGTATAGGAATATCCAAGAGATACTCCATAGGTAAAAAACTTTCCATCTTCAATGTGTTCAATATCTTGAACCAAATATGTTGAATTATAAAAATCAGGTATCATTGTAGAATCGGATTGCAATTTCAAGTATACGAATGAAGGCATTATAATGAAAGAACCCGAACTTTTTAGCTGACGTTCATTTTGTATATAGGCCGCCCTAAATGAATGTTTTTTATGATTAACGACACAGTACATAATCGCACTTGTAGAAAATATATGCATATCAGGGCGAAGTAAGTATGCACTTTCGGGGTTCCAGGCAATGGGTTGGTCAAGCATGTTTTTTAAGAAAAAGCCTTGATAATCCTGCAAGGCAAGCTCGGCTGAAATTGCTTGTCCATAGGCATTTACTCTTAGATCAACGATTTTACTTTTCCCTTTTCTGGCAACATCTTTACCTGCGAATGGATTATTGACAGCAAGTCCAACACCATACCATTTATGAAAAAATGCCAGCCCATTTTTGATATCATTATTTGGGATATACCTGAGTGGTACCTCCTGATTACTTGGTTTAATGGTAAATCCCACACTTTCGCTTAACAAGTAAAAACGTGTTGTAAATAAATGCTTGTAATCCTTTATATAATCAGGATTAAGTTTTGAATTAGCATGCTTCTCATCTAAATTTTGCGCACAAATGATTGATGGCAAAATCATCATTATAAAAAACAGACTTCCAAAACGTGTAATTGTAGTTATCATTTAGCGGTTCGCCTTTTGAGCTTTAATGATTGCAAAGGTTTCAAATGATGTAAAGAGGATATAAAAAATAAAGAAGGTGATGATAAAACTGATGATATCACTTGTGTTGATAAAAGCATAAATGATGATGATCGAAACATAAAGCAACAACTTTGCAAACACCGAAATCATAAAAAAATTCGCAAATCGGGAAGTTTTTTGTCTAAAGGCATTTAATGCCAGGTAAAAAGTGAAAGCTGTGACCGCAAAGAAAAAGATGAGTAGATAGGGTATTGATGGAGTCATAAACTGTTTTGGAATAAAAAACCCGACAATGAATGCTATCAATCCAATTAACAAGGTAAATATGACTAATTTTTTGACAAAGATGTTAAATGCTAATTTCATATTTTATTCCGATTTGGATTTGTGCTTTCCTAATAAATCTTTAGTGACAATATAAATGGATAAAATTACTGCAAAAACTGATAGAATGGTTGTGAAAACAGGAAATTCCCATGCGATCCATTGGTCAATTTTCATGCCACCAAAAACTCCAATTAAGATTATCAGTAGCATTTGAACTGCAATACTTGAATATCTTGAGTAAAGTTTCAGGCTCTGATTAAGTTCTTTTTTTTTATAATTTGGTTTCATTAACAGGATATTTCGTTCCGCTCTTAATGTTTGAACCCATTTTACACGATCCTAAAAATTGCGCTCCCGGCTCAATCGCAAGCTTGCTGGTCGAAACATCACCATTTAATCGGGCTGTAGATTTGAGGGTTAGTAAATCTGAAACAGTCATATTTGCATTTACAATGCCTTCAACATCCGCATTCTGACAAAATACTTCGCCTTCAATTTTTCCTGTCGATCCAATCACAACCTTTCCTTTGGTCCTAATAGTTCCTGTTAATTCACCATCAATACGAAAATCACCATTGGACTCAATATCTCCTTTAATAATAGTTCCATTTCCGATTGCGTTTCTGGATGGAGCTTCAACAATTCCATTCTTAGCCATGCCTAATTCGTTGTTTGATAATGTTTATAATAAAACTTTAAATATTCATCAATATCTTTATCCTGCAGTAATATTGAATAATTATTTGCTGTAATCACGAAATGCCTGTATTCTTCCTTGTTGAACATTGACAGTACATATTCGTCTTTATTCATTTCATTGATATAATCCTGTGCTTCCTGTTTGTTTCCAAAACCCATAACTGCCAGCCAATTACTGTTTTCCGTCACAACAAAATTCGCAATTGTTAATGATCTTGAAAATGTGCGTTTTAAGTTAAAATCCGACAATCTCAGTTTTACTGCTTCCAAATTTACACGTTCCGTATTAATAATCAAAATGTAAAGATGTGTTGTATCGGGTTGAAAGTAAAAATTACTCTTGATTTCTTCTTTTTCTGGCATTATTGTCATCGAATCTCTGCCAGTTTGGGTGCTTGTTGAATTTAAATAAGAAATTAAGTTTTTAGCAAGTGGGACAACTTCACTATTTGGATACTTGGCTATGATTCTCTGCATATTAATTAATAGGGAATCTAATTCTTCTATTCGACCAATTGAAAGGGCCCTTATGTATTCGAACTTAGGAATTAAGATGGAATCGTTATAATTCGCAATTGCCCGATCACTCAAACTGATACTTACATAGTATTGTTCATTTTCATAAGCCTGATAAGTGTCAAAATACAAGGTCTCGATTTCGCCTCTGAGTGAGGATAATTGCTTGAAGTAATCAGGATTGATGATCACTTTGGCATAATCACTATTTGGATACTGACTTAAAAGCTGTTGTTTATAATAGGTCGATTTATTGAGTTCTTTTGATAGGTACAATTTATGAAGATAATAAAATGCCTGAATTTTAAATTCATTATCAGGATAATTTTGCATTAATGTTTCAAATTGCCCGATTGCACGTGTAGTATCTTTCAACCCTTCTTTAAAAAGCATGGCCGATTGATATAAAGCCTCGATTATTTTATTATTCGATTCGTTTAGCTGATTTTCACTTAAAGGAATGTCATTCAAATAATAATTCCTATCTTTTTTAGAGATCGCTTTTCCCTGCAATTTCAAATCTTCTTCATCACGAGTTTCAGTCTGACGTACATTTTCAGAAAAGCCCATATTTTGAACTTGTTTTTGACTAAGTCGCCAATTGTCTTCAAGTGGCCTTCTCCCCCATTTGCCAACAAACTCAGTAAATCCATAACTGAGGGTAGACGGATTATAAAAATACCAAGCCCCATCTCCCTGATTTTGCGAGAAAGTATTCTGCTGTTGCCTGGCTATTGATAAGTCCTGCATTCGCTCACGCTCTGCTGTTTGTTCCATCTTATCTTTAGATGTAATATCTGAAATAATTGCATCGATAACTGCCAATCGCTCTTCTTCTGGCATACGTGATATTTTTTGCAAAGAATCTTGGATTTGAATAGTTTCCAAATGAGCTACCAATGAAACCAGCACCCTGGTTCTATTAATCAAAGCTTGCTGATCAGGATATCCAATCGGCATCACCTGCATGGCTGTATCATAGTATAACTTTGCATTTTTATAAATTCCTTTATTAAAATATAGATCAGCCAGTGTCAGACTCGAGCTAACTTTCTGAAAATTATTATTTGAGCTTAAAGCAACGGCCTGAATTAAATAATTAATCGCAGACGATTGATCATCTTCTTTTAAAGCAATTTCGGCTAAAGCATGATAAATTTGATCACAAAACTCTTCGTTTTTCGAATCGTTTAACAGCATTTCCAATGATTGTATGATCTCATCAGAATTGCCGACACCAGCAAAATAACTCTTAGCCATATTAATTTTTGCATTAAAAGCCATGTCGTATGCAGGATTGCGATGAACAACTTCCAAAAATAATTCGGAAGCAGCTTCCAGGTTTCCTTGATTTTGATAAACCTGAGCCAAAATAAACTTTAATCGCGTTATCAATTGTTTATCATTATTGATATCTATGGCATTATTTAAAAATTCAACTGATTCTGCGTATTTCTCCTGAAGTAGGTAATAACTTGCATAAACCATCGGGAATTCTCGCTGTTGGCTTAAAGGAACTTTTTCGTAATCAACTAAATCTTGAAATTGCTTTAATAATGGTCCGGACTTTTCAAATTGCTTAGTTCTGTTATAGGTTCTTACTAACCAGAGCATCGCCTCGTATTCAGAAGGGGTAGATTTAAATTCATCGATCATGAACTCAAAAGTTCTGCGTGCACTCACATATTCGCCCATATAAAAATAAGACTTACCAAGCAGTAGATAAGCATCATCAACCCATCGATTGTATTCTTTATTTTTAAACCGCATTGAGTGTTGTTGAATTACAACAGAGGATTTTTGAATAGCTCTTTCCATGTAAGGGCTTAGTGCTTTTGCATACTGATCGGTTCCATAATTAAAAATGGGTAAGATTTCTGAATAATTATTACGCAGAGAAGAATTCATCTGCTTCAATCCTTCCTTATAGCTTTCTTTCCCATTCCAGTAAGCATTATAATGAGCCGTAATATTATGATAAACCCGATTGCCCAAATTATTCTTCTTTACAGAACAAGACTGAAGAAATAGCAAAACAGCTATCCCAAAGTAAAAAGGATAAAAATTATTGATGTGTGATAATTTCAAAATAGGGTTCTTTTGAGTAATAACTCTTATTTCACAAAAATATTTTATTTTTTCCAATTAGCTACTATCAATTTCAAGAGAAGCTTTAATACATTTTGTATCTTTGGCATGTCAGCCTGAAAGTATTATGCCACAAATTAGAGAAGATAATAAAAAGAATAAATGGTATTATCGTTTAAGAGATAAATACCGTTTGGTGATCATGAATGACATCACCTTTGAAGAACGACTATCTATACGACTTACCAGACTTAACGTTTTCATTGTAGTAGGATCTACTACAATTCTATTAATTTTACTGACTACTCTTTTAATTTCATTAACCCCTTTAAGAGAGTACATTCCCGGATATACAGATTTGGATCTTTACCAACAAGTTTATGATCTTCAAAATAAATCAGACTCGTTGGAGAGATCATTTGCTCAAAAGGATCTTTATTTTAAAAATTTAAAAAACATAATAGAGGGTAACCCAATTATTGATGAAATGATTGATGATACGGCAAATATAACTCATCTTAATTATGATTCGATTACCATTAGCCGATCGGTTGAAGACTCCATTTTTAGGGATGATTATGAAAATCAGACAAAGTATAACATTTATTTTGAAGACAATAAAAATCAATACGACCAAAACAGTTCTGCAAATCTTACTTTCTTCTCGCCGGTAAAAGGAATTGTTACAACATTCTTCTCCCTTTCTGAAAATCATTTTGGGATTGATATTGTTTCAAAGGAAAATGAGACCATTAAAGCTGCACTTGACGGTACGGTTATTTTTTCGAACTGGACCGTTGAAACAGGTTACGTTATAGCCATACAACATCAAAATAATTATATTTCATTTTATAAACACAATTCTGTATTACTCAAAAAAGTAGGCAGTTTTGTTAAAGCAGGTGATCCCATTGCCATTATTGGTGAGTCAGGGGAGTTGTCGACAGGCCCACATCTTCATTTTGAACTCTGGCGCAGTGGATCTCCGGTCAACCCACTCGACTATATGACCTTTAACGAATAATTGAATGAAGAAAAGTATTGCCGTTTTAGGATCGACCGGTTCAATTGGAACCCAATCTCTTGAAGTAATTGATGCCTACCCTGATAATTTTTGCCTTGAAGTAATTACTGCACAAAACAATGCCAAATTACTGATAGAGCAGGCCATCAGATACAAACCTAATGTCGTTGTTATAGGTAACGATAGGCTTTACAAAGAAGTTTTTAATGCGCTGGACCCCTTATTTATAAAAGTTTATGCCGGAGAAGAAGCATTATCGCAGGTTGTTGAAATGGACACTATCGATCAGGTTATAATTGCATTGGTCGGTTATGCCGGATTAAAGCCTACAATACAAGCTATTAAATCGAATAAACAAATCGCACTGGCAAACAAAGAAACCCTGGTGGTTGGAGGAGAACTTATACAATCGCTTTTAAAAAATTCAAAATCCAGAATTATCCCGGTTGACTCCGAACATTCCGCCATATTCCAATGTCTTGTAGGTGAATATGGCAATTCGATCGAAAAAATTTATTTAACGGCTTCAGGTGGTCCTTTCTTAAGTAAAGATGCACAATTCCTAAAAAACGTTAAAAAAGAACAAGCACTTTCGCATCCAAATTGGGAAATGGGATGTAAAATAACCATTGATTCGGCCTCATTAATGAATAAAGGACTTGAGGTTATTGAGGCAAAATGGCTCTTTGACTTGAAAGCTGATCAGATTGATGTTGTAATTCACCCTCAATCAATTATCCATTCGATGGTACAATTCGAAGATGGATCGATCAAAGCACAAATGGGATTACCCGACATGAAACTACCCATTCAATATGCGCTTACTTACCCCGAACGATTTCATTCAAATTTTCCTCGCCTCGATTTCATTAAACAATCTGAATTAACATTTCAACAGCCTGATTTAAAAAAATTTCGTAATCTTGCACTCGCTTTTGAAGCATTGAAGCAGGGAGGGAACATGCCATGTATACTCAATGCTTCGAATGAAATTTTAGTATCATTGTTTCTGAAGGATAGAATTGGGTTTTTACAAATGCCCGACATCATTGAAAAGTGCATGACTAAAGTAGATTTAATAAAAAATCCTTCATATAACGATTTGGCAGAAAGTGACAAAATTGCAAGGAAAACAACATTAGAATTAGTGAAAAGTATCTAAAAAAAAATTAAATGGACATCCTAATAAAAATATTACAATTATTATTGAGTTTATCAATCCTGGTAATCTTTCATGAATTTGGCCATTTTATCACCGCAAAAATATTTAAAACAAGGGTAGAAAAATTTTACCTTTTCTTCAATCCATGGTTTTCAATTTTTAAGTTTAGAAAAGGTGAAACTGAATACGGCATGGGCTGGCTTCCATTGGGCGGATATGTTAAAATATCAGGAATGATTGACGAATCAATGGATAAAGAGGCTATGAAACTTCCTCCTCAGCCACACGAGTTCAGGTCAAAACCGGCCTGGCAACGACTCATCATCATGTTAGGAGGGGTAACCGTAAACATATTACTGGCAATTGCCATTTATGTAGTAATGCTTGCTTATTGGGGCGAAGAATACCTCCCCACTTCCGAAGCGAACAAATATGGAATTTTATGTGATTCTATAGCCATAGAGATGGGACTAGAAAATGGTGACAAATTTCTTTCCATTGATAACGAAGCAGTTGAAGACTTTTCAAAAATTCCGATAACATTAATCCTTAACGAAGCACAATCGGTACAGGTTGAACGTGATGGTGAAATTTTAAATATCCAGATCCCACAAGGTTTTCTTGGGAAAATGATCAAACGTAAAACAGCCGATTTCCTTTATATTCGCCATCCATTAGAAGTTGGAAAGGTTGGCGCTGATTCACCGGCCAAAAAGGCTGGCATGCAAGTGGATGATAAAATTTTAGGGATTAATGATTTGGCATTACCCTATTACGATCAATTTTTCAATCAACTTCAAAAACATAAAAATCAAAGCATCAATGTTCCTGTTCTGCGTGGAGCTGATACGGTGGTGTTGCTTGTTGATGTACCTGAGGAAGGGTTAATAGGGATTGCATCAAAACCGATTACAAGTTATTTTACCTTTTCAGAAAAAAAATACAATATTATTAGTGCCGTTCCGGCAGGAATTGCAAAAGCTTATAACGGCATTGGTGATTATTTGAAACAATTAAAATTGCTTTTTTCCCCTGAAGTTAAAGCTTATGAATCGGTTGGTGGATTTATTACCATCGGTAGCATTTTCCCAAGTACCTGGGATTGGGAAAACTTTTGGCGACTCACTGCATTTCTTTCAATCATGTTAGCCATTCTGAATGTGCTACCTATTCCGGCGCTTGATGGTGGCCATGTTATGTTTTTACTTTATGAGATTGTTGCCCGCAGAAAACCTAGCGATAAATTCATGGAATATGCTCAAGTTGTTGGAATGGTAATCTTATTTGCATTGCTGATTTTCGCAAACGGAAATGATATTGTAAAACTTTTTAAATAATAGGAAGGAATTTAATTCGTTCCGGATTAATGCTGGCCCATACCTCATCTCCAATTTTTAATTGAAGAATTTTTAGTTCTGGATGATCAATAAACGATGTCAGGTTAATTTCTGAAGCAATGCTTATTTCATTTCCTTTAAAATTTGGAATAATGTCTGTAATTTGACCCTTAAACAGATTTGAAATTTTACCAGTTGGTTTCTCCTTGCTAATTTTCACATCCGTACTGTTAAACATAATAAATCCTTCTGAAATTTTCTCTTGAATTGGAATATCCAGCGGAATCACATTTTTAATGATTGTTTGGTTATGGCTAATCATTTTTGACTTAAAAAAATTTCTGATCCCCCTGAAGCGGGCTACAAATTCAGAAACCGGATTTGCGAATACCTCAAACGGATCGCCTTGTTGAATCAGTTTGCCATCCTGAAAAACTGCAATTTTTTGGGCAAGTGAAATTGCTTCCTCGTAATCGTGAGTTACATGGATTATGGTTCGGCCCATTCGGTTAAGTTTACGTAACAAAGCCCTCAAATCATCTCTAAGTTGGACATCCAAAGAGGAGAAAGGTTCATCCAGCAATAAGCATTTTGGATCGCGAATAAGCGTACGGGCCAAAGCTACACGTTGTGACTCTCCCCCCGACAAAGTGTTTGGTTGACGATCAAGTAAATGATCAATACTTACAAGTTCGGCTGCTTTTATTACTTTTTGACGAATGATCTCTTTAGGGAATTTATGCCTTAAAGAATAAGCAATATTATTAAAAACGTTTAGATGAGGGAAAACTGCATGATTCTGAAAAACATAACCAACATTTCTGTCCTGAATTTTTTTTCGGGTGATATCTTCACCATCCAAAAATACTTGTCCTGTATTTGGTTGTTGCATTCCGGCAATACATTCAAGTAAAAGTGATTTCCCTGCTCCCGACAAACCCAGAATCACATAATATTCACCTTCGTGGATACTCAAATTAACATCCTTTAATGAAAATTCGGGGAAAAGAAGTGAGATATTTCTTAATTCAAGCATTTAATTTGCATTATTTTTTAATAAGGTATTTTTTTTGATTTTGTCTTGATTTGTTTTGAACCAAAAACCTCAACGCAATGAAAAAGACCAAACAAACCAGAATAAATAATATTGCGACTGGTCTGGCATATTTTAATCCGAATGAGGTGTATCGCTCATAAATCAATACTGGAGTTATCATAGGATGATAAGCAACGATTACAACTGCTCCAAATTCACTCAAACCCCGGGCAAACATCATGATAAATCCGGACAAGATATAGCGCCACGCCAGAGGCAAAGAAATTGTGAAAAATACGCGCACCGAATTGGCGCCTAAGTTTTTTGCCGCCTGCTCCAACCGAATTGGTATGGAGCTAAATCCGTCACGAGCTGCATTAATCAAAAAAGGAATGCTCACAAAAGCCATTGCCATTGAAATTCCAAAGGGATGTCCCACAAAGTCTAATCCAATATTTGAAGCCATTTGCCCGAAAACCGAATCTCTGGAAATAAAACCTAATACGGCAATTCCGGCCGCTGAATGAGGAATCACGATCGGTAAATCGATGATTCCCAATACAAATCGCTTTCCCGTAAATTCATTTCTGGCAAGTACATAAGCCAGTGGAATGGCAAAAACTGCACAAAATAAAGTCCCTCCGAACGACGCTGATAAAGTAAGCCAAATACTGTTAACAACTTGCTCGTCCTGAGTAGTTTCAAATATTTTTGCAAGCGGGGTATCAAGCAGCAACCCTGCCAAAGGTGCAATAATAAACAGGAGTATAATTGCACCCAGTAAACTCAAGACCAAGCTAAAAGAATCCGTTCGGACCATTATTTAGTTTTTAAAAAAGACAGGTTTAAAAGTAAGCATTGTTACAAAATAAAAACCATTTTTTACAGCATCTAAATCACTACTTTTAGCAACAGCCATTGAATTTGTCGGAATAATTACACTAAAAATATTCGTAATGTTAATCTCAGGTGTGATAGTGATTGAACAACTAAAATCTATTTCAGATCCTAAATAGCTGCTATAATTTAGCCCTTCCGATTGAAAACTTTTAGGTGTTTCGAAGTAATGATAATCTAAATTAAGTGCCACTTTTTTGCTGATCAATGCATTGTACTTTAGATAAGCATCAACCAAACCCATCCCTTTGGTGCTTGAAGGTCCCGAAAAATAATCGATCAAACCATTCAATTTATGGCGCGATCCGTATAAAATATCAAAGGCTTTATCCTTGCCAGTAATCAGATCCGGGTTCTTGTTTCCCGATTGGATCTCAAATCCACCAAGGATGAATTTTTTATCATCCAGAATTTGTTTAAGCTCAACATTAACCAAAGATGCATCTACATTGGTTCCATCATTTCTTTCTCCTGTCTGAATAAAGCTACGTGCATCTATGCTGGTTTGATTCATTTTAGAATGAATAATAATCCCGCTTGTAAAACGATTGTGGTTTACGGTAGAATTATTATCCTGGCGAAGGGTTTCAACGATATTTAAACTTGAAATTGTAAAATTATTCCAGCTCTTTTTTATCCAGAAAACCCCAAGGTTTTTATATTGTTTGTTAAAAAGGGCATAGGGAGAATTATAAAACACATCTTTTGATTGATTTACTGCACCAATAAAATCGAAATCCCAACCTCCTGATGTAAAGGAGAATTTTAAGGCATCATGTTTTGCTCCAATTTGATTCCAATTTGATGAGGCTATTAATCGCTCATTATCATATTTCAATACCTGACGACCCACTTTAATTTTTACTTCAGGGCTTACATTAAACTGAACCCATGCTTCATTTAATCCAATATTTATCTGATTGGTTTTTAATTGCTCCTCTCCCCATATTCTTACATCCTGAAAAGAAAGGTGTGTTGTATATAATTTTGTCGAATAACTAAACCCTAATCTACTTCTTTGACTTATTAACATTGCTGCCTTAGTATCTTTTGGAACAATCATTTTGTAACCATTCCTCATTTCTATCCGTGGTCGTATTTCTGCATCAATCTTAAATTGTCCAAAAGACAAAATACTAATTAACAGAAGTGAAAATGACAAATAAGCTTTCTTCATTTAAAAAAATTATTTAATTATGTTTCAGAACTATTGTTTCTCGAGTGCATATTTCTTTAATGACTCAGGAATGCCTTTAAATGAATCTGTAAAAAAAGGAACTATTGATGGCTGCCCATTTTTCTCCATAATAGCCATTCCTTTTGTGGATAGTAAATAGTCGACAAATTTGAGTGCATTTTCTTTATGTGGAGCATTTTTCGGTACGGTCAAGCCATAGATCATTGGCTCACCAACTTTTGTAATTGTTTCACCCAATCTCTTGCCATTTATTTTAACGGTGGCTAATTTGTAAAAATCAGCGTACCCGGGATTCTCCAGATTTATTTGACTAGGCAACAGTATATATTTCAAATTATGCTGTACCGCGACTGAACGGTATATAAAAACGTAATCAAGTGTATTTATTTCGAGCAAAGCCAATAAATCTGTTTCTTTTGGCCGGATATAATTTTGATTCTTAGCTAAAATACTTTCCGAAAATCCGGGTATTTGATAATGAAGTTCTGCTAATTTTGAAACCAATACAGTTCGATAACCGCAAGGATCACTATTTGGATCGGAACGACCATATGTTACATCCTCTTTGAGCAAAATTTCACACCAATTTGTTGAATCAATTTGATCTGCATAGTGTGAATTTTCTGTATAAACAATCACCATTTCATTACTGGCAAATCGAATATTCCAATCCGCAAATTCAGGTATTAACAACTCATCAATAACCGTATAATCAGCAGATGCCATTACATCACATTCCTTATTTAAATCGGTAATTTTACGGGCGCAATCGCGACTTCCTGCTGCTTCAATCAGTACACTTATTTCCGGATTTTCCTTATTAAACGCATCAATTACTTCTTTAACTGGGACTGACAAACTTCCTGCATGAAAAATAATCAGTTTTTGATCATCCCTGCTTTTTTTAAACCCGCAACTGCTTAATAGAGATGACAGGACTAAAAAGCCTGTTATAATTTTAATTTTTGAAAAATTCATTTTTGCTTTTTAAAATTTTAAATAACGATAAGTATTCGTTTGCATATCGACCGCAATATTACTAATTTTTTATCTCTTGAAATACCCTATATGCACTATTTAGAAGTAATATATTTTAGGACATATAATTAAACAAGAACATCATAAACAAAGATGATTGGCTTAAAAATCTGATTGAGAATCCCGAAGTGATTTAAATCCTTTCCCCAGAATTTCGTTCGCATTAATAACAGTAAGAAATGCATCCGGATCGGTTATATGGATAAAATCCTGCAAAATTGCCAGCTCTCTTCTGTTTACAACAACATAGATGATGGTTTTCTCCTGATTATTATACATGCCTTCACCTTTAATATAGGTTCCGCCCCTATTTAAATCATTAATGATTTTATCGCGTATCAATTCGTATTTATCAGAAATGATAAGAAGCGTTTTATCATAACTTATTCCCTGTAGCACAACATCCACTACTTTTCCTGTAATAAAAATTACGATCAGCGAATACAGGGGTATCTTCCAATCTTTAAAAATGACCAATCCAACGATGACAATGGCAGAATCGACCATGATCATTAACTGTCCCAGAGGGAGTTTTGTATACTTACTTATAATCATAGCCACAATATCGGAACCTCCTGATGTTGCCTTGGCTTTGAAAATTAAGCCGAGCCCGAACCCGATAACAACCCCTCCAAAAATTGAAGACAAAAGTGCATCTCCTTCAACAAGCGGCTCAAAACCGTACAAATAGGTAAGCCCGTCAACAAATGCAGCTGTTAGTACAAAACCCATTACTGTTTTAACACCGAATCGTGGGCCCAATATTTTAATTCCTAATATGGTCAAAGGGATGTCGAAAAGTAAAGCTACCAAACCGACTGGTGTATCAAACATATAGTGTAACACAATTGAAATCCCATAAACCCCTCCCGGAACAATTTTATAAGGAGTGATAAAAAGAACAAAACCAGCAGCAAGAATAAGGGAGCCGATGATGATTAAAGAATAATTTATCAGCCACTGTTTCGAAAACAGTTTTTCCTTAATAATAAAAGTCATATTTGTAATTTTTTGATGGATGAAAACGGCGGCAAAGGTAAAAGTTTTTTTGGTTAAAATTTATCTGATTTCAATAAAAACAATTAACGCCACTCCTTAAATTTGACGACAAATCTCAATTTAAAATCTTTGAAATCCATGATCATATTTCTGACTTGAACTTTATATTGCATAATTGATCCGATGGATCATACTTTTAATGTTGATAGATTGTTTGAAACAATCAGTAATAAATCGATGATTTTTAAGATTATCAAGCATTATTATTGATGTAACCTATCAACCTTGAAATCGTTAAAGCACTTAATTACTAACAATACAAAGTTTATACAATTCATTAGTTTGGATAATTATATATTGGATTATTACTATTTTCGTTTGTTACAAAACCTTTTTTGACTTGATGCTTAGAATTAACCGATTAATAATATCAATTACTCTTTTTCTTACAATGAGCTTGGCAAATGCGCAACAGGCTTCGATGTTGAGTCAGAATATGTTTTCATTTCCTTTTATAAATCCGGCTTATGCAGCTATTAACGAATCGATATTTGCCACTGCTTTCGCCCGACAACAATGGATGGGCTTGAATGATTCTGAGGGAAATCATATAGCTCCGGTTACCTATCTTGTTGCTGTAAATGTCCCATCGGCGTTACTAAAAGGGGGACTGGGACTCAGTGTCTCTGAAGACAAACTTGGGTTTTTTAAGGATGTTGTGGTAAATCTACAGTACGCATATAAGATTGAATTGAGCCAGGGTATATTAGGGATTGGTGGGCAGTTATCGGTAATTAACCGAAATATTAATTTTGGCAAATTTATAGCCATTGATGGGAATGATCCGGTTATTTCCGGAATTGGTGACAATATAAGCTCACTTATAGCAGATGTAGGCTTAGGTGCTTTTTATAAAGCTTCAAACAAATATTATTTAGGACTTTCAATGATTAATTTACTTGAAACCAAAGGTGCTTCGTTCTCGGAAACAGGCTCAGGGCAGCCTGTACTTGATCGTACTGCATATTTAACCGGAGGGTATGAGTTTGAAATTCCAAATAAACCAGAGTATCGAATTATACCATCAATATTGATAAAGTCAAATTTTTCTTCAACACAAATATCAATAAGCAGTTTGCTGCAATACAATAATAAATTCTGGGGTGGCGTTACATATAACATGCAGACTGCTGATGCTTTTGCCATTTTATTGGGGATGCAAAATAAAAATTTTAGAATTGGTTATGCTTATGACTTACCTTTGTCTTCAATAAATCCTTTAGGGAGTCACGAGATTATGGTAAGTTATAGTTTTGATATAGATGTTGACAAAAGAAGAGATGTATATCGAAACACAAGATTTTTATAATTAATATTATTAATTTACAGACAGTTATTATTTTAAACTAAAATATTAATCTGGATTTTTCGTTTTAGATCAAATACTAAAGATAAAATATGAAAAAAATACTTCTTTTTATAGCGGCACTTATTGTTCTGGTGAGTTGTAGTGACAAGGGGAATGGAGAATTAGTTGGCGTTAATAGAAAATCTGGGACTTTCTATCAGCCCGACCCTTACGGAATGGTATTCGTCCCTCAAGGAAGCTATACCATGGGTGCCGGCGATGAGGATATCACATATGGTCAAGTTATTGAACCTAAAACCGTATCCATCTCTTCATTTTTTATGGATGAAACTGAAATCACAAATAATGAATACCGACAATTTGTAAATTGGGTAAGTGACTCAATTGCCAGAAGAATGTTAGGTGATGTCAGGCCAGAAGATTATCTGATTGAGGAAGATCCTGAAACAGGCGAAGTATATGATCCTCCATTTTTAAATTGGGAAACTGAAATTGAATGGCAAAGCAGTGATCAGGAGGTTCGTGACGCCATCGAGAATATTTATTTACCAGAACATGAACGTTATTTCAGAAAAAAACAAATTGATTCTAGAAAACTTAATTATGAATATTATTGGGTCGATTTACAGGCTGCCGCCCAAAAGGATTTTAGTACACCAGGTAATTATTTGGATGCCAGTTTGTCCAACCGACCACAAGGGCTTCGCGACCGTTCTGTTTATGTAAAAAGAGAATCTATTAATGTTTATCCCGATACTTTAGCATGGATTCATGATTATACTTATTCATTTAACGATCCGCTTACTGAAAGATATTTCTGGCATCCAGCCTATGATCATTATCCGGTTGTTGGCGTAAATTGGCTTCAGGCAAAAGCATTTTGTGTGTGGAGAACCGAATTGTATAACAATAGTGGTGGCAAAAGAAGGGCTTCGGTGGGTGCCGAATTCCGATTGCCAACAGAAGCAGAATGGGAATGGGCTGCACGAGGTGGAAATGAGCTGAGCCCCTATCCATGGGGAGGTCCATATACCCGAAATGAAAAGGGATGTTTTCTTGCAAACTTCAAACCGCTCAGAGGTAATTATATTGACGACGGAGGATTAAGAACCATTATTGTTGGCCATTATCCGGCCAATGACTGGGGATTATATGATATGGCCGGAAATGTAGCAGAATGGACCAATAGTGCCTACGATCCTGCATCATATAACTTCACATGGGACATGAACCCAAATTATACATATAATGCAAAACCGGATGATTCACCTGCAATGAAAAGAAAAGTAATCAGGGGCGGCTCGTGGAAAGATATCGCCTATTATTTAAGAGTAACTACGCGGGCTTACGAATATCAAGATACAGCAAAATCATATATAGGCTTTAGAAGTATTCAGCCGTACTTAGGTCGTAATAAAGGAGATAATCCTGCAAAAGCATCAAATGTTTATCACTAATTTTAACATAAATACAGATAGAAATGACAACTACTGGACAATCTTTAAAAACAAAAATTTATATCGCCGTTAGAGGTAGCTATTATAAAAAATTTCTCGCTCGCCTATACGGAATAGGTGCATCGGTTGTAATTTTAGGTGCATTGTTTAAGATTAATCATTATGCCTATGCAGATGAAATGTTATTAGTGGGTCTTGGCACAGAAGCTATAATTTTCTTTTTCTCTGCTTTCGAACCACCACATGTTGAACCTGACTGGAGTTTAGTATATCCGGAATTGGAACCCTTCTACATTGGAGATGGAATTGGTAAAAGAACAAAAAAGGAAAATTATACCCAACAACTCGACAATCTTTTAAAAGATGCCAATATAGATTCCCAATTGATTGATAATCTGGCATCGGGTTTGCGTAACTTGAGCGATAATACGGCCAAAATGAAAGATGTTACCAATGCTTCACTCGCAACGAATGAATATGTTGACCGATTGCGTTCAGCAACTTCTTCAATGAGTGATTTATCCGAATCTTATAAAAAAACAGCCCACTCATTAGGTCGTGATGTTCAGGTGAATGATGAATTTTCCTCAAATGTGAAACAGGCATCTTATCAGGTTTCGGAATTGACAAAATCCTATAGTGCAGCAAATGAATCGATAAAAGCCGATATTTCATCGGTTAAAGGATTTTCGGAAACAGTCAGGGATGCAAATGATTCTGCCAAAGGACTTGCAGATAATTACAAAAGATCTTCTGAAATTATTTCAAAATCGGCTGAAGCACTTGATTTTTCTGACATCGAAGGTTCATTATACAATCAACAACTGAAAAAGATTTCAGAGACCATGTCTTCTTTAAATAAATTTTATGAGATGCAATTGCAAAGCTCAAACCAACAAGTTGAGTCTTCTGCAAAGCTTCATGAAACCATGAATCTTTTTCTTGCCAACCTGAACGAATCAGCTAACGGCATGATTGCATATAAGAAAAACATGGATGAGCTTAATCAGAAAATGGCTGCATTAAATAGTGTATATGGTGGCATGTTATCAGCGATGAATCCTAATGCTTCTCGTTAACAATTGTTTATCAAGTATTAATTAATATCAATAAACTGAAATGGCAGCATATAAGGAAACCCCGAGGCAGAAAATGATCGCAATGATGTATCTGGTGCTTACAGCCCTGTTGGCACTGAATGTTTCAAAGTCGATGTTAGATGCCTTCATTGTTGTTAACGAGAGCATGGAATCGACCATTGGGAATTTTTCAAGTAAAATTGAAGATGTTCATGCAGAGTTCAACAAACAATACAAACTTAATCCTAACAAAATAAAACCTTTTTGGGATAAGGCCCAGGAGGTAAGAGCAAATAGTCAGGATTTGATCCAATATATCGACAGCATTAAATATGCACTTATTATACAATCTGAAAACAAGATTAAAACCGTTGATGAAGCTAAAAGCACGCTATTGAAAGATATTAAATCGAAAGATGGATATACCGAACCAACCCGGTTCTTTTTTAAGAATTCGGAAGATGGTTCAAAAGGTGCTTCTGGTGCTCTTAGATTAAGAATTGATGAATTCAGGAAACAGACCCTTGCGGTGATGAACGAGCCCGAAAACAGTGATCGTATTGGATTATTAACAAAGGGCCCCTATTACGATGCAGATGGTATGGAGCAAAGCTGGGAACAACATAATTTTTATTATACCATTCTTGCAGCAGACGTTACCATCTTGAACAAATTAATTGGAGAAGTTCAAAATGCCGAATTTGATGTTACCAGTTATCTGTTCTCTTCGGTAACCGCTGAGGATTTTAAATTTGATGACATTACGGCTAAAGTTATTTCCCAGAACTCTTACATTTTAAAAGGACAGCAATACGAAGCCGAAGTTTTTGTAGCAGCTTACGATACCAAACAAAAACCCGAAGTTTATGTTTTGCAAGGTGTAGATGAAATTAATGAGAGTAATTTGAGCCGTGCAACTCCGATTGAAGGTAAAGATGGAGTCGTTAAACTTAATTTTACAAGCAGTACAGAAGGCACCCATAAATACGCCGGGCTTATCAGGATTGTAAATCCGGAAGGAGAAAAAGTTGATTATCCATTCAAGAGTGAATACATCGTTGGCCCTCCCTCATTAACGGTTGCCGCCACAAAGATGAATGTATTTTATATCGGCGTTGATAATCCTGTTTCAATTTCAGTCCCTGGAATGGCCGACGAGCTTATAAATCCAACTATTTCAGCTGGTAAATTAAGTAGAAATCCAAATGGGCCTGGTTGGATAGTTAGAGTAGAGACTGGAACTACAAAAACGTTGATTAGTGCGACTGCAAACTATAATGGTACCCGTTTAAATATGGGAAGCAGTGAATTCAGGGTAAAAAGGGTTCCTGATCCTGTTGCTAAAATTGCACGCCAAAAAGAAGGATCAATTGATAAAAATACTTTGATAGCAGCCGCTGCCATCATTCCTTCAATGGATGATTTTGAGTTTGACTTAAATTTTATAGTGAATTCGTTTACGATGGTAACCATGTTAAACGGTGACTTTGTTCCAAAAACAACTCAAGGTAATCAGTTCTCGGCAGAAATGATTGAAATGATTAGAAACGCACGTAGAGGACAAAAGTTTTTCTTTGAAAACATTCAGGCTTCAGGTCCCGATGGATCAAAAAGAACTTTAAATCCTATCAATCTAACAATTAATTAATAACAGATGAAAAATATAATTTCATTAGTCGTTTTAGGTTTCTTACTTAACATTGCCCTACAAACCAATGCACAAGTAATAAATGAAACACCTGTCGATGGTTTATTTCCCGATGATGGTATCATTGATGTAAAACCTACCCCGCTGCCATCAATACGCATGGCTGATGTGATGTGGCAAAAAAGAATTTGGAGGGTAATTGATTTTCGAGAGAAGATGAACCAGCCATTTTATTTCCCTGTTGAGGCACATGGAAACTGGAGAAGCTTTTTCCAAATTGTAATCGACGGGCTTAAGGAAGGTGAAATTACGGCTTATGATATTTCTGCCACCGACGAGTTTCTGGCTCCAATTACCTATAACGAAGTAGTTGCCCGTCAAACCAGCGCTGTGAATATGGTATTGTCACGGCCTTATCCTCCTTATGATGAATATGATACTACAATCTATACCACATTTGATCCCAGCAAGGTTATGCAACTAAGAATAAAAGAAGATTGGTATTTTGATAAACAAAGATCTCAGATGATGGTCAGGATTATCGGACTTTGTCCTGTAATGATGGAGGAACGCGATGGTAAAGAAATCCCTCAACCTTTATTCTGGATTTATTTCCCGGAAGCCCGTAATATTTTGGCAAAGGCTCAAATGTACAACCGCTTCAACGATGCCGAAAAAAGAACTTATGATGAAATTTTCTGGAAACGGATGTTTTCAAGTTATATCTATAAAGAATCAAATGTTTTCGATCGCCGGATTTCTGAATACGCTGAAGGAATTGATGCATTATTCGAATCGGAACGAATCAAAAACGACTTGTTTACCTTCGAGCATCAGCTCTGGGAATTTTAAAAACATACCTAAAAACTCCTCCAAAACCGGGGAGTTTTTTTTTGATAGCTAAATTCATAAATTTGTTTTACCAAGTCAATCATCATGTCTGTTAGTTTCCTTGATACTCCAATCGAATACCTGAAAGGTGTGGGCCCGCAGAGAGCCCAGTCGTTGAGGCAGGAGCTGGCAATTAATACCTTTGGCGACCTGATCAATTATTTCCCCTTTCGTTATATTGATAAAAGTAAAATTTATAAAATCAGGGATATTTCAAACTCCAATACCCTCATTCAACTTAAAGGACAAATTTCCAATATCCAGCAAATTGGCCAACAAAGGGCAGCACGCTTAACAGCGAATCTTTCAGACGATAGTGGTTCCATCGAATTGGTTTGGTTCCGATCGATCCGATGGATTAAAGAAAGCATCAAGGAAAATCATGAATACATCGTTTTTGGAAAACCGACTTTATTCAACAACAAATACAATATTGCCCATCCCGAAATTGAGCCTGTTGAAAAAGAAGAAGAAGGTTTGGGCGAAAGCTTGCAACCTTATTACAATTCAAGCGAAAAGCTTAAGTCCAGAGGATTAGGAAATAAAGCCATCGGAAATCTTACCAGGAATTTGCTTATCCGGGCAGAGGGAATGCTGAGTGAAACTTTATCTCAGGAAATCATCAACAAGCTGAAATTAATTTCGCGCGAAGAGGCCTTGCTCAACATTCATTTCCCTAAAGATCCTCAACTGCTTTCGCGAGCACAAAGCCGCTTAAAATTTGAGGAACTGTTTTTTATCCAACTAAAACTGCTGCGTCATAAAATTAACCGGGCGCAAAAAATAAAAGGCAACGTATTCTCAACTGTCGGGAAATACGTAAATGAATTTTATGCCAAGAATTTGCCATTTGAACTGACGAATGCACAAAAGCGGGTTATCAAGGAAATTCGCACCGATTTGGGTTCGGGCAAACAAATGAACCGCCTTTTACAAGGGGATGTGGGTAGTGGAAAAACACTCGTGGCTTTAATGGCTATCCTCATTGCCCTCGACAATGGATTTCAGGCCTGCATCATGGCACCTACCGAAATTCTGGCAACCCAGCATGCCAAAAGCATCCAGGCCATGCTAAACAATTTGGAAGTTAAACTTATACTGTTAACGGGTTCTACAAAAACTGCCGAGCGAAAAATAATTCATGAACAATTGCAAAGTGGCGAACTGAATGTGCTGATCGGTACGCATGCTTTGATTGAAGATGCGGTAAAATTTAAAACCCTTGGTCTGGTAATTATTGACGAGCAGCATCGCTTTGGGGTGGAGCAACGTGCCAAGCTTTGGCGTAAAAACAATATTCCACCTCATATTTTGGTTATGACTGCTACCCCAATACCCCGAACCTTGGGAATGACCTTATACGGTGATCTTGATTTTTCCGTCATCGATGAACTTCCACCCGGACGAAAAGCCATCAAAACCATACACCAATATGATTCGGGAAGGTTGAAATTATTTGGGTTTTTGAAAAAACAAATCAAACAGGGCAATCAGGTTTACATAGTTTATCCCTTAATCAACGAATCGGAAAAACTAGACTTAAAAGATTTGATGGATGGGTATGAAAGCATCAGTCGCGATTTTCCGCTCCCCGAGTATGCCATCAGCATTGTGCATGGCAAAATGAAGCCTGCACAAAAGGAATACGAAATGCAGCGATTCATCAAAGGTGAAACCCAACTCATGGTTTCAACAACCGTGATCGAAGTAGGGATTGACATCCCCAATGCTTCAGTAATGGTAATCGAAAATGCCGAACGTTTTGGATTGTCGCAGCTTCACCAGCTTAGAGGCCGTGTTGGGCGGGGTGCCGACCAATCGTATTGCATTTTGATGTCAAGTTACAAATTGACTGGCGAGGGGAAAAAAAGGCTTGAAATCATGGTGAACTCCAGCGATGGATTTGAGATTGCCGAAGCCGACCTGAGGCTGAGGGGTCCCGGTGATTTACAAGGAACCCAGCAAAGCGGTGTGTTGGATTTAAAAATTGCCGACCTGATTAAAGATGAAAAAATCTTAAAATATGCACGGAATCTGGCCAACGAAATTCTGGATAAAGATCCGACTTTGGAAACTCCAGCGAACAAACCCTTAAAAACACAACTGATCCGAATGTTTAAGAATAAGCCAAACTGGGGACTAATCAGTTAAAAGATTTAGGGACGACATCCGCTTGGGGATGTAGTCCCTAATCTTCCAAATATTTAATTTTGAAAACAGGGTTACCTTTTATGGTTTTATAGAATTAACCCCTGATTACTTTGGCCAAATCTGGCTCCCCCGATAAGTAATTAATTTCAGGTTTGACGTTAGACTTTAGATGTTAGACAAAAGATTCAAGACAAGTAGGTTAATCCATAGGCTAACTTCTAATATCTAACGTCTTATTAGCCAAAAGGTTAAATTTCAGACAAACTGAACCAGTTTCATGTGAAATGCTTAGATCGAACTGAGGTTAATTATCAAAAGGGACAAAAAAGATGAATGTTATTGAGCTCAAAGATAAAATTGAAAGGCTGGACCAATTAATCCGGATGAAGGCAACAGGAGTGCCAAAACAACTTGCCAAAAAATTTAATACCACTAAAAGAAATATTTACCGATTGCTGAACCAATTAAAGGAAATGGGTTGCCCTATTTATTTTGATAAGGAACGTGAAAGTTATTGCTACAAAAATGAAGGCCAGATTATATTTAAGTTTGAATCTAAAAGTACTTATATAAAAGCATTTGAAGAATTTAGGGGGGGGGTAAAACTCTATAAATTATTTACACTGACCACAGGTGTCAGTGAACCCATTTAACATTGTACCGACAATTAATTATTATTAACTTAAACCTTATCAAAATGAAAAAATTTATTTATGCTTTTGCCCTAATAAGTCTATTTACATTTGCAGCTCCAATTATTACTAAAGCATGCACAGTTCGCATTATAATATGCGACATAGGTATTGAATTTTCTGCGTGCTGTTATGATGATGAAGATGCGCAGGTTTGGATGGAAGAACTATGCCCAGACATAATATAGCACTGAAGTTAAACACCAAATATATGTTCTTGCAAACTTTTCTTAATTTTCAAGGACATATATTTCTGGAATTACAACATGTATCTTGAAAGTAGTTGAATCTTTTATTACATTTCATTCTAAATTGATAGCCTTTAATTATGAAAAACATCCTCCTTTTTATCATCATCATACTAAGCATCCAAACCCATGCACAATTCTACTATGAAATTGATTATACCCAATTAGATGAGGTAAAACTTATTGCATATTATTCTATAAAGTACAAACACGATTCGACCAATTTGCATATTGTTCGTGAAGAAAACATGATCCTTTTGCTGGGCGAACATCTCAGCTATTACACTAATTATCGAATGTATCAGATTAAAGAAGATACCCGACATTTTACTTCATTAGAACAAAGTCAACAATATTACTTAAAACCAAATTTATCTGCAGGTAGGTTTAGATATACTATATTTAAAAATTATCCAAAAGATAAAATAACATTTATCGAAAAGGTAATCGACTGGTTAAAATATGAAGAAGAACTTAACCTCTTTGATTGGAAATTACTCTCCGATACCTCAACTATAGCAGGCTATAAGGTGCAAAAAGCTAGCTGTGATTATGGAGGCAGAAGCTGGGTTGCCTGGTTTAGTCCAGAAATTCCTTTTAACGATGGGCCCTATAAATTTAATGGTCTGCCCGGATTAATTCTTAAAATTTATGACACACGTTTACACTATGTATTTGAAATAAAAAACATTGAAAAACCCGACAAATCCACGCCAATTGAGCTGGAAGAAAGGGATTACTATCAAACCCATAAATTTAATTATTTTAAAGCAAAGGATAGTTTTAGGGAGAATATTAGAAGTTATGGCGAAGCTGCAGGGTTGAACAAAACTCAGCTAGAGAATGCAGTCATTAACAGGAGTTTACAGAACAACCCTATTGAGTTAAAACAAAAATAATTATTAATCCTGAGTTAGGGATGGTATCCCCAAGCGGATGCCATCCCTAATTTTGCATAAAATTTTATTTAACTATTTTTATAGTTGTACTGATCAAATATTTTTATACATTTATGCTTGAAAAGCATTGCGCCCGAACTGCTGTTGTTGATAAACGATTTTCTGCTCCCCAAAATAATCTAAAACTAATTCGGGATGAATCCCGATCAAATATTAATAATAATGTGATTAAAATTATTTACAAATGCGAAAACTAATTATCATACTTATTCTGGCAAACTCACTTTCTGCTTTAGCCCAGAAGCCTTTATTTGATCATCCCATCAAAGTGTTGGATCATGCCCGGTTTATTGCCAACTATACCTTAATTTTCAATGAAGATTCCCTTAACTTAAATGTAAATCGTAAAGAAGATTTTTTGCTCTTTTTAGGAGAGTATATTAATTTATTTATTGGTAAAGATTCATACTACTTTAAGTTAAATGGCAGAAATATTACTTCACGTGAACAACTTCAGCAGTTTGTTAATGAATATGCTGCAAAAGGAGTATATTCAAGATTTTCATGGGAATTTTTAAAAAACTATCCTAATGGTAAAATGACTTGTTACCACCACTTAACAACCGGGCCCTTTTTGTATGAGGAAGATCTTAATCTATTTGACTGGCAGTTAACAGACAGCATCGATACCATTGCAGGGTATCCTGTTCAAATGGCTACAACTGATTTTGGCGGCAGAAGCTGGATTGCCTGGTTCAGTCCTGAAATTCCTTTTAACGATGGCCCTTATAAATTCAATGGATTACCCGGTTTAATCGTAAAAGTTTACGATACCCGAATGCATTATGTATTTGAATTGAAGGATATTGAAAAACCTGATCATGAGATTGCCATTGAATTTTACCGAGAAGAACTATTTTAGAACCACTAAAGCACGCTTTTTTCAAGCAGAAGATTATGAGCGCGATAACATGGTAAGTACTTTGAAAGCCATGGGCGATGGTATTGAGCTTCAACAAAGGGTTGCAAAAAGAATGGCAGCCCGTAATAACCCGCTTGAATTAATAAGAAAATAACAGATAAAATGAGGCTATCTAAAAAGCTAAAACGAAAAATAACTTGTCACATCGAGCGCAGTCGAGATGTCTGACTGCAAATAAAACGAGATTGCGATACGTTTCGACTTTGCTCAACGTCCAACTCAATTTGACCAGTCATCAAGCCATTTTCAGATAAACTCAAAAGTTTTAAAAATGATTAAACTAAGTTTATGCGATACGTTATAACTTTATTGATCACCCTGCTTTTTTGGCAAAATCTCTGTGGACAAATCACCCTTCAGGGACAACTAAAAGATAAAGATGGCGAGACTTTGCCGGGTATCAATATTTTGGTGTATTTGCCCGATAGCAAATTAATGATCGCATTCGCCGTAAGTGATGCTGAGGGCCGTTTCCAAACCAAAGTAAACAGCAAAGCCGACAGCCTCGACATTGAACTTAGCTCCGTACAATTTAGCAAACTACATCGCCGCATTGCCAATTCTTCGCAAAGCCTGCAATTCGAATTGGAATATGATACAAAGCAATTAGAATCATTTACCGTAAAGGCATCAGCGATCGAACGGCGGGGCGATACCCTTAGTTACTTAGTGAGTTCGTTTGCAGGAAAAGAGGACCGCGCCATTGAAGATGTGTTGCGCAAAATGCCGGGCATCGAAATTGAGGACAATGGAAATATCCTGTATCAGGGGTTGCCCCTCTTGAAATTTTATGTGGAAGGGCTCGACCTGATGAAAGGTCGTTATGGGGTGATCAGCAAAAACCTGCCCCACGGCACGGTAAGCACGGTCGAGATCATGGAAAACCATCAGCCCATCCGGATACTTGAAAAAAGGGTTATCTCGCAACAAGCCTCACTAAACCTGAAATTAAAACGTGACATCACCACCACCGGAACTGCCCAGTTAGGAATCGGTCTGAGCCCATTTTTATGGGATGTAAAAATCACGCCCATGTTTTTCACAAAAAATTTTCAGGTAGTAACTTCTTACCAAACCAATAATAGTGGCAAGGATGTATCGCAACAGCTAAGAATCATGACCTTGGAAGATTTTATTCACAATGCCGATCGCCCAAGTGCAAATCCTGACATGCTTAGTATTCAGGCTGCCAGTCTTCCGGGCATCGACCAAAAACGATATCTCGACAATAAAATCCATCTGCTTAATTTTAATGGATTGCTGCGCATGAATAAAGATTTTCAGCTCCGTACCAATCTTTATTACATCACCGACAATCAGCGTCAGCAGGCAAGTATGCAACGTACCCTCTTCACTCCTATCGACACCCTTACTTTTAACGAGATTATCGACAACCGGTTTAACGACAAATACCTGCAAGCGGAGTTCAGCCTTAGCCGAAATGTAGAGAAAAATTACCTGAACAACGATTTGAAAATACAATCGCGTTGGGACAAACAAATGGGTGCCGTTTTTACGGATGGGAACGATATAGCGCAATCTTTAAAAAATCCTTTAAAATCGATTTCAAACGAATTGCGATCGGTGAATCCCGTGGGCAAACATCTGGTCGAATTTCAATCATACATTAGTTACGATAACAGCCCACACCGTTTGGAAGTAGTCCCGGGTCAGTTCGAAGGCGTTTTGAACCAGGATGAACCCTACGAAAAAGTGCTCCAACAAATTGACCTGACCCGATTTTTCGCGGATCACTCGGCCAGTTTCGGGTTTGCATGGAACAGGTTCAGTTTTACGCCACGATTGGGGATTGCTTTTCGTAAGCAAACATTTGAAAGTAATATTTTAACCACTCAGCAGAATGAAGTAAGTGAAGTAGGAGCCGGTTTTTCCAATAACCTGGATGCCCGGCATACCCAGGCTTATTTCCAGTCAGAAGTTGAATATAAACACGGCACCTTTAGTATCAATGCGAAACTTCCGTTAAGCTGGCAAAGGGTCAATTTAAACGATGTAATTTCAGAATCGGGGCAAAATCTTGAACGATTTCTATTCGACCCAAGTCTCTCTTTAAATTATAAATTTCATAATTTCTGGACCGTGAGGGCATCCTGGACCTATGCCAACCGATTGGGAGACATCGACAGGGTTCACTACGGATATATCCTGAAAAATTACCGTAATCTGAGCCGGAATGCAGCACCTTTATCCGAAACTTCACGCCACAATTTTATATCCTTTTTGTCGTACCGAAACCCCATCACTTCATTTTTCAATTCAATCAGTTATCTCTACAGTATTAATCAAAGCAATTTAATGTTCAGTAATCTTATCCAGTTAGACGGAACCACGATACTGCAAGCATCAAAGCTTCCAAACACGTCTTATTCGCATAGTTTAAATGTACAAAGCAGCAAGTATTTTGCCGAGGCGAAATCGACCCTCAGTTTTCGGGCAAGCTATAATCGCAACGAAGGAAAATCGTTGATTAATGAAACCTTGTTCAATACCACAACCCAGTTTTCCAACTTCAGCCCCAGCCTCAATGTCCATGTCACCGAATGGTTTAATACCGAATATGAACTTGATGCAACTTATATTCAAACTTTCATTGAAAAGGAGCTCAGAAGTAAGATTTCAATATTAAGACATAAATTTAATAGCTTTGCATTTCCAACCAAAAACCAAACTTTTAGTCTGTCGGCTGAGTATTGCAAACTTCAGGGTACTCATAACTTTTTTGCCGATTTGCTTTATCGTTATACCCTCACAAAAAAGAAAATTGACCTTGAACTTCGTTGGAACAATATTTTCAATACCAAGAATTATACAAGCTATCAGGCATATGCATTCATGGTTTCAGAATCAACGTATTTGTTGCGCCCTTCTCAGGTATTTATGTCGGTCAGGTTTAGTTTTTAGGTACAGAGGCTGTCCAAAAAGTTTATATTTAATCAGAGTAGTCACATTGAGCGAAACCAGCTCTTGGACAGACTCGATGTGACCCCTACTTATTTATGACTTGAACAAAATTTGAGAATATGGTCAGTTCGAGCTTGTCGAGAACTGGGAAATAAAAAGGGAAAGCATTCTTCGTAATAGACCTCTCTGCACCCTTAGACAAGCGCAGAGTGAATATGAATGGTGGTTGAGTACAGTCGAGCTGTTTAATCATAAATCGGCTCAAGATTTCGACATTTATCCGCCTTTGGCAGAGGCTCAATCTGACCAGTCATCAAGTCATTTGAACTGCCCCTTAACCTTCCGGTTTCCGATTCATTAAATAATTTCATCCATAAAAAGGAGAAATTCCTTACTTTTACCGTCCTAAACAAAATTAATTTCAATGAAGATTTCTTATAACTGGCTTAAACGATATGTCGACTTTGATTTAGCACCTGAAGAATTATCCGTTTTACTTACCGATTGCGGTCTGGAGGTTGAAAGCTTCGAGAAAATAGAATCAGTAAAGGGAGGATTAAAAGGGGTTGTGATTGGGGAAGTAAAATCAAGGATCCAACATCCTAATGCCGATAAATTATCTTGTACAACCGTTGATATCGGTGGAGAAGAACTTTTATCGATTGTTTGTGGAGCACCGAATGTTGCCGCGGGTCAGAAAGTTCCGGTTGCCACTGTTGGCACCATGATTTACATGGGAAACGAATCATTTGAAATTAAAAAATCAAAAATTCGGGGTGAAATTTCAGAAGGAATGATTTGTGCCGAAGATGAACTTGGACTTGGAACAGAGCACGCCGGAATCATGGTTCTCGATCCCAGTGCTAAAATTGGTTCTCCGGCCAAAGATTATTTTGGGGTTGAGGGAGATTATGTTTTTGAAATCGGGCTCACTCCCAATCGTGCAGATGCCACTTCTCATATTGGCGTTGCAAGGGATTTGGTTGCGGTGTTAAACAATATTTACCCCGATCATAACTATAAACTTAAAATACCATCGGTAGCCGATTTTAAAGTTGATAGCGAAACCCGTAAAATAGAAATTGTGGTTGAAGATGCCAAAGCTTGTCCTCGATATACAGGTATCACCGTTAGTGGGCTTAAAGTAAAACCTTCTCCTGCATGGATGCAGAACCTTTTAAAAACACTCGGGCTTAAACCCATAAATAACGTGGTGGACATCACCAATTTTATATTGTTTGAAACGGGCCAACCACTTCATGCTTTTAATGCAGAAGCCATTGATGGCAATAAAGTGATCGTTAAAAAACTGAAAGAAGGAACAAAATTTATTACGCTCGACGAGCAGGAACGATCCTTAAATCAAAATGATTTGATGATTTGCAATTCGACCGAAGGCATGTGTATGGCCGGAGTTTACGGAGGATTGGGTTCCGGAATTACTGCCACAACAAGCAATTTGTTTCTTGAAAGCGCTTATTTTGATCCGGCAACGATTCGGAAAACTTCAAAATTTCACGGACTGCAAACCGATGCTTCATTCCGCTTTGAGCGTGGAGCTGACCCAAATATGACGGAATACGCGTTGAAAAGGGCCTGTCTTTTATTTAAAGAATTAGCCGCTGGATTGATCACCAGTAATATTGTTGATGTTTATCCTTCCCCCATCCAAAAATGGTCGGTTGAAATCGAATATACAAATGTTGATCGACTCATTGGTAAATGCATCGACCGATCGGTGATTAAACGCATTTTAGTGAATCTGGGTATCGAAATTATTGATGAAACCGAGCTTGGATTGAATTTGCTCATCCCTACTTACAAAGTGGATGTTACCCGTGAAGCAGATGTCATTGAAGAAATTTTAAGAATTTACGGGTATAATAATATTGAATATTCCGAAAATCTCAATTCTTCACTTTCGTACAGCGATGAGCAAGACCGTAAAGAACTTTTACAGAATCAGATTTCGGCCTTTTTGTCGGATAACGGGTTTTTTGAAATCATGAATAATTCCCTGATCAATTCAAAATATTTTGAAAAACAGGAAGTATACAAAGCCGAAGAGAACGTAAAAGTCTTAAATCCGGTAAGCAGTGATTTGGATGTACTGCGTCAGAGCCTCCTTTTCGGTGGTCTTGAATCGATCGAATATAATCAGAACCGGAAAAATCCGGATATTAAGTTTTATGAATTCGGACAAATTTATTCAAAATCAAATGCTGAAATCAATTTAGCAAATGCGCTTGATAAATTTCATGAATCAAAACATCTGGCGGTTTTCTTGAGCGGGAAAATTGCTCCCGAAAATTGGCAACAAGAATCACGTCAGGTCGATTTTTATTCCTTAAAATTCTTCGTTCATCAAATTCTGAAGCGCTTGGATGTTAATCTTTCCAACATTCAGGTTAATGAAGATGTCGATGCACTTTTTGAATATGGCCAAACCATTCATCTAAACAATAAAGAGATGGTTAACTTCGGTTCTCTATCGAAAAAAATATTGAAACAATTTGACATCAAGCAAAAGGTGTTTTATGCTGATTTCAGCTGGGATCAACTTTCTAAAGCTGTCCGCAAATCCAAGACTCAATTCAGCGAAATTCCAAAATTCCAGGAAGTTCGTCGTGATTTGGCACTCATGCTGAATAAAGAAGTTACATTTGAATCGATTAAGGACCTTGCTTTTAAAACAGAACGGAAACTGCTAAAATCTGTTTTACTTTTCGATATTTACGAAGGCGACAAGATTGAGAAAGGCAAAAAATCATATGCATTAAGTTTTATTTTACGCGATGAATATCAAACCTTGACCGATAAGGTAGTTGACAAAGTAATGAATAAACTGATGTTGACATTCGAGCAGCAATTGAATGCAAGCATCCGAAAATAAATCAATTGTCTAAACCGTTAAGTTAAAGCACGTTTTTGATTAGGGAAGGATTTTTCCCTAACTTTGCATTTTGCGGTGTTCAACCATTTTGAGCGTTCATCGAAAGAAATTTTTTAATAATGGAGATTCAAGCATTAAAACAACGATTCGCGATCATAGGGGTTTCTCCTCTTTTAGACAGGGCAATTGACGTGGCCCGACAGGTTGCCCCAACTGACATCACTGTTTTTATTACGGGCGAAAGTGGCACCGGGAAAGAAGTTTTTCCTCAAATCATCCATCAATTAAGTTCACGCAAACATGGCCCGTACATTGCCGTAAACTGCGGTGCGATTCCTGAAGGCACCATCGACTCAGAATTATTTGGCCATGAAAAAGGTTCATTTACAGGTGCGCACGAATCGCGTAAAGGTTATTTTGAAGTGGTTAATGGTGGCACCATTTTTTTGGATGAAGTCGCAGAACTTCCGCTTTCAACCCAGGTTAGGTTGTTACGCGTTTTGGAAACAGGCGAATTTATGAAAGTCGGTTCTTCAAAAGTGATCAAAACCAATGTAAGGGTTGTTGCTGCCACCAATGTAAATGTTCCGGAAGCCATCAACGAAGGAAAATTCCGTCAGGATTTATTTTACCGGCTGAATACGGTTCCAATTTTCGTTCCTCCTTTGCGTGATCGGAAAGAGGATATTTTTTTATTATTCAGGAAATTTGCTGCCGACTTTGCCGAAAAATACAGAATGCCTGCTTTGCAATTGGATGAGGAAGCGGTTTCGATTCTAACAAATTACCGATGGAATGGAAATATTCGCCAATTAAAAAATACCGCTGAACAAATCTCAATCATCGAAAAAGAACATTTTATCACTGCTGCAATCCTACAAAAATATTTACCCCACGGTGTTGGGAGTGATTTACCGGTTCTGTATAAAACAAGCAAAGAAAAGGAAGATTTTTCGGAACGTGATATTTTGTACAAGGTGCTTTTTGACATGAAAAAAGACATCAATGATTTGAAGAAAATTGTGCTCGACATTGTTGAAAATGGAGAAATTAGCAGTGCTGAAAGTAATGCCAAACTCATTAAAAAATTATATCAGGATGATGACTCATTTGAATTGAATAAAATTGAAATTCAACAAAGGATGGATGAAAATTTGAATGAACCCATTCAGAATTCAGAGGTAGTTGAAGAATCCTTATCGCTTCAAAAAAGGGAAATTGAAATGATCAGGCAAGCTCTTGAAAAGCATAAAGGTAAAAGAAAAAATGCAGCCGATGAGCTGGGGATATCTGAACGTACACTGTATCGAAAAATCAAAGAATATAATATCAAATAGACCTAGGCTATGCTAAACAAAAACATGACACTTTTGTTTCTGACTTTTATTATCTTATCTTTAGGAGGTTGCGGAATCTATTCATTCAGTGGGGCATCAATTCCTGCTGAAGCCAAAACGATTAACATTGCGTATTTTGAAAATAAAGCGGCCCTTGTAGAACCAAGTTTAGGCCAAATCTTAACAGACAAATTAAAAAATCGTTTTTCATCTCAAACGCAATTAAACATAACTGAAACAGGTGGCGATTTACAAATTGTTGGGATCATAACTGAATATAAAACAGATCCTTTGGCAATTCAACCGGACCAAACGGCTGCATTAAACCGTCTGACAATTACCGTTGAAGTCAACTTTGTAAATGTTTATGATCCTTCAAAAGATTTTAAAAGCAGCAAGATCACCCGTTATGAAGATTATCCAAGTTCAGAAAACTTTGTGGATGTTCAGGATGCATTAATTTCCGTGATCGCTGAGGCCCTGGTTGACGACATTTTTAACGCGACAGTTGTAAATTGGTAACATTTCATACGATGAAAAGAGAACAATTTATTGAGTATTTAAACAAACCATCTAGCCTTAATGCAGAATCTGCAGTTTTACTTCAGCAATTATCAAGAGATTATCCCTATTGTGCTTCCATTGAAACCCTTTTAAGTTTAAATTTTTTCAAAGAGAAGAATATTCAATTCGAATCACAACTTGGTAAAAACGCAGCAATAGTTACTGATCGCAAAATGCTTAAGATGCATATTGATCAACTGAGCGATAAACTTGAAAATGTAGAGTTTCCGGATGAATTTATTGAAAAAGTTAAAGATGCACAGGCTGAAGTTATCGACAAAGAACTTGACGAAAAAACAAAACGCGATTCCATCAAGATTCAGGAACTGAAAGCCAGGATTGAAAGGAAATTAGCCGAAATCGAACGTGCGAAAAAAGAGGCTAAAGGCAAACCTGTTATCCAAACTGAAACAACACCAGTAAAGGAAATAGAAAGATTGAAAGATGAGAACAAATCAAAAAGTCGGGCTGAACTCATCAATCAATTCATTTATACCTCTCCGAGTATAACCCGTCATCAATCAGCATTCTACAATCCTCTTGAATTAGCGCAACAAAGCATTGTTGATCAGGAAAATATTGTGAGCGAAACGCTTGCCAAAATTTATTACGATCAGGGCTATAAAGTAAAGGCAACTAAAATTTATCGCAAATTAAGCTTGAAATATCCGGAAAAAAGCAGTTACTTTGCAGCCCAAATTGAAAAAATAGAAAAAGAAATACAATAACCTGAAAAACAAAAAACAATGGGCACATATATTCTAGTATCGGTTCTAATTCTGATCACCTGCATCTTATTGATCTTGGTAGTTCTTGTTCAAAACTCTAAAGGAGGAGGTCTTGCGTCAAACTTTGCAGGGTCAAATCACGTGGAATTGACAAGGCTGTTATTGAGGTTGTTAAATCTCTTAAACAACAAACCAAACAAATTGGCGACAGTACTGAAACACAAAACACGGTTGATACCGAATTGAGGGACCAGATCAACAATACACAACCAGCCAGTTTGCCGGTTCAAGATTATCAAGCTCCACCACCTCGTGAAGAGGAGAAAAAATAAAAGATTCTTATCTTGAGAAAAATGTCAGATTGTCATAAAAATCTGACATTTTTTTTTGAATATCGACTTGGCACAAAATGTGCAAATGCCTTTGGACGTATTGAAATGATATTGTAAACATATAAATTAATCAAAAAATGGGAAAATTAAACATTAAACCTCTGGCAGATAGAGTTATCATCGAGCCTGCTGCTGCTGAAGTAAAAACAGCGGGTGGTATCATCATCCCCGACACAGCAAAAGAAAAGCCTCAAAAAGGGATCGTACTGGCTGTTGGCCCAGGTAAAAAAGATGAACCAATGACCGTAAAAGTAGGTGACAACGTACTTTATGGAAAATACAGTGGAACTGAAATAGTGGTTGAAGGAAAAGACTATTTGATTATGCGCGAATCCGACATCGTTGCTATCGTTTAATTATTAATTTTAAAAATCAGTAAAAATGGCAAAAGATATATTATTTGACCTACCCGCAAGAGATGGGTTAAAAAAAGGTGTAGACGCACTTGCAAATGCAGTTAAGGTTACTTTAGGTCCTAAAGGCCGTAATGTTATCATCGAAAAATCATACGGTTCACCAGTTATTACAAAAGATGGTGTTACTGTTGCAAAAGAAATTGATATGAAGGACCCTGTTGAAAATATGGGTGCCCAAATGGTAAAAGAAGTAGCTTCAAAAACCAATGATCTGGCCGGCGACGGTACAACTACCGCCACCGTATTAGCTCAGGCTATTGTGACCAAAGGCTTGAAAAATGTAACTGCCGGTGCAAATCCAATGGATTTGAAGCGTGGAATTGACAAGGCTGTTATTGAGGTTGTTAAATCTCTTAAACAACAAACCAAACAAATTGGCGACAGTACTGAAA
>PHDM01000173.1 GCA_002840985.1 Bacteroidetes bacterium HGW-Bacteroidetes-17 | reverse complement strand
GTGGCCAATCATCAGCACCTAAATTTAAGCCCGGTATATTATTATTTACTGCTTCAGGAATGCTCTCCTGTGTGCCCCTTATTTTTTCACTGCCCATGATCATTTGGTAAACCTGATACCCGTATATTCCAACACCGACAATAATGACAAGGATAATTGTAAGAATTATTTTGGTCCTTCTCTTCATAAAATGGGATATTTTTAATTTTAGTTAATAGGAATTTAGGTTGGATCAAAAGTACAAAAAAGGTCGACCTAAAAAGGAAACAAATGGGATGGTTTCTATTTTTTCAAGAATCGGGATGGCTTCCTCGAAGAGGACGCCTTCCCTAAATGCCCCAGCAACTTTGGGATGGCGCCCAACGCAATATTTACGCTATCTTTTCATTCACTACCTTTAGTATTTCCGCTTCAAGTGTAATTGCTTTGGCTTCAATTTCGGCACCTAAACTAAGTTTCTCATTTGCATAAGCCTTATCATCGATACCAGCAGCATTAATCTTTACATTAAGGTAGGCTCCCATGACTGCTGTTCTGGCACAGAGTGCGCCAACACCGGCATCAGAAACAGAATTTGGGTTTCCGATTTCTGCCATGGCTTTGATTATTTCCATCGATTCGAATGATTTTTGCATCACCCTGAATGGAATTTCGATTGCATATTTTGAAGCATCCTGAATTGCTTGTGTACGGATTGCTTTTTCCTCGTCAGTGGCTTTTGCTAAACCAAAAGCATCCATAATTTTATTGAAGGCCCGGGTATCCTCATCCACCAGAAACAGTAATTCTTTTTTAATTTTCTGACCCTTTTCTGCCCAAACTGAAAACTCTTCCCAACGCTCATCCCAGCCTCTTTTGTGTGATGAAAGATTGGCTACCATGGTGGCTAAGGAAACTCCTAATGCCCCAGCATAAGCCGAAATTGATCCACCTCCGGGAGCAGGTGATTCGGAAGCAGTTTCATCGGCAAATTCAACGAGGTTCATCCTGACCAGCTTATTGGTTTGCCCATCTTCCAATAAATATTCTATAATCCTTTCTTTTGAATGGAATGGTTTCAACTCGTCAAGTCCCATTGATTTGACAGCAATTTTAATCAGTTCATCATCCGAAACCCCTAGCGATCTTTCCTGTTTACGTAAAAAATATTTTCCTGCATCAAGCATGGCATGTAATGGAATCAACCCAACCAATTCAGAACCCGTAACCCGGATTCCTCGTTCGGAAGCTTTCTTACAAACCTCGTTAAATGCAATATGAACAGGGGTTATGCTGATATTAGTAAGGTTCATCGAAATTTGTGCAATCCCATATTCTTCGATAAACCAACCAATGGCCTTGACTGATTTTAAGCTTCCGGGGATCATCACCGGCTTACCATTTGCATCTTTGACAATTTTTCCGGTAATCGGATCGCCTTCTCTCATAGTGCGACCCCTTTCCCTGACATCAAATGCGATGGAATTGGCCCGCCTTGTTGATGTTGTATTTAGGTTTACATTATACGCAACTAAGAAATCACGTGCACTAACGGCGGTTACACCTGCTCGTACGTTTAATTCGGTTGGGCCAAAATCAGGTTTCCAATTTGGATCCTGTAATTTTTTTGCCATCCCTTCATATTCTCCCGAGCGGCAATTGGCAAGGTTTCTTCGTTCAGGTTTAAAGGCCGCATTTTCATAACAATAAACTGAGATGTTAAGTTCCTCACCGATACGTTTTGCCAACTTGCGTGCATATTCTGTTGTCTCTACCATGGTAATACCCGAAATTGGAATTAAAGGGCAAACATCAGTAGCTCCCATACGTGGATGTTCGCCTTTATGCTTACTCATATCAATGATTTCGGCAGCTTTTTTCACTGCAATAAATGCGGCTTCAATTACCTCATCAGGGGTTCCGACAAAAGTTACTACAGTCCTGTTAGTAGCTGCTCCGGGATCAACATCCAATAGTTTTACGCCTTCAATTTTTTCAATTTCGTTGGTTATTTGTTTAATGATCCCCATATCGCGTCCTTCGCTGAAATTAGGAACGCATTCAATTAATTGCTTCATTAGGATAGTCTGTTAAATTTATTTTATTATTCCATTTATGATGATAGTTTCAACTTTATTACTTCCATAAGCATAAGGCATAAATTCGATGCTAGGAATTTCCTTGCTGATAAATAAATTGGCTTTTTTTCCAACGGCAATCGTTCCCTGCTCTTCTTCTACACCCATGGCATAAGCCGAATTTAATGTTGTTGCATTGATGGCTTCTTCAGGTATCATTTTATAAAGAATACTTGCCATGGATAGGATTAGTTGCATATTTCCTGATGGAGATGAGCCCGGATTAAAATCGCTGGCCAATGCTACAGGTAGTCCCGCATCAATCATTTTGCGGACCGGTGCATAAACCATCCCCAGAAAAAATGCAGCACCGGGTAAAACTGTTGGCATTGTTTCCGTATTCAGCAATACTTTTATTTCAGCATCACCTGTGTACTCAAGATGGTCAACAGACAATGCATTATACTTCACTCCAACCTGAATCCCTCCCGAATAATCCAGCTCATTGGCATGTATTTTTGGGCGCAAACCATACTTCATCGCAGCGTTTAAAATCCGATCTGTATCCTCAACCGTAAAGAAACCACGATCGCAAAATACATCCACATAATCTGCAAGTTCTTCAGATGCAACCCGGGGAATCATTTCATTGATCACCAAATCAACATAGTCACTTTGTTTACCTTTATATTCGGTTGGAACGGCATGAGCTCCTAAAAAAGTAGATTTAATGGTAATCGGATGAGATTCTTTCAGTCGTCGGATTACCCTGAGCATTTTCATTTCAGATTCGGTATTCAGCCCGTACCCACTTTTGATTTCAACGGCTCCGGTGCCTAAATACATCATTTCATCCAGGTGCTTCATGGCTGAATCGAACAATTCAGATTCGGAAATTTCCTGCATTTTCCTGGCAGAATTCAGGATTCCTCCCCCACGTTTTGCTATCTCTTCGTACGACAGCCCTTTGATTTTATCCACATATTCAATTTCGCGACTGGCAGGATAAACCAAATGGGTATGCGAATCGCAGAAGGCAGGGAAAACCATTTTTCCCGTCGCATCTATCACTTTCTTTGCAATTGCAGGTCTTAACTGATCATCCATTTTGCCAAATGATGCAATCCGATCTTTTTCAATCATTATCCACGCATCCTCCATAACCGGCAATTTAGACATGGCTTTTCCGGCAACGAATTTCCGAGGCTGATCCTCAACCTGCACCAATTTTTTAATATTTTCTATTAATATGCTCATCCAAATATTTATCTCGCAAAATTATTAAAATACCAGCATTATAGTCTAAAAATGATGACTAGTCTTGCTTAAACCTGATGCCAATTTCATAATTGATTGGAGGTTCAGCCCCCATTAAATTTTTAACAAAATAATCCCATCTTTTTCTGGTAAAAAATTTATGATCATACAAATTATGATCTTTATTCGGGATAATCAGCATATCAAAATCGCGATTTGCTTCCATCAGGGCATTTGCCATTTTAATGGTCTCAATTGGATTTACATTATTATCCATATCTCCATGAATGAGCAATAGTTTTCCTTTAAGATTGGCTGCTTTAGCCATGTTTGCCTGTTGTTCATATTCAGGTCCTTCGGGAAAGCCCATATAGAGTTCATTCCACCATACTTTATCAATACGCTGGTCATGGTTACCTGCCGAAGAAACTCCAACTTTATAAAAATCAGGCTTTATCAACAATGCCCTGCAAGCATCATAACCACCTGCTGAGTGGCCAAAAATCCCAACCCGATCAATGTCCATATATTTATGCTTGGCTGCAAGCTCCCTGATCGCTTTTTCATGATCATCGGCACCAATATCCCCTAAGTTTTTATACGAAAAATCATGAAATTTCTTGGATCGTTGGGCAGTTCCCAAACCATCAACGGTTACCACAATAGAGCCAAGTTCAGCAAATGACTGATCCCAACTGCGATAAGCATTCGTGAAAGAAATTGGCATCCGCACCGCCTGTGGACCTGAATAAGTTCCATCAATTATAGGATATTTATGCTTTGCATTAAAATTGCTCGGTCGGCGAATTACGCCCCAAACATCGGTTTCATTATCCCTGGCTTTCACTTTATAAACTTCCGGATAGGTCCATCCGGTAGCCAAAAGGTCTGACACATCGGCTTTTTCAATTTCCATTATAATTTCACCCGTTTTTGTC
>PHDM01000172.1 GCA_002840985.1 Bacteroidetes bacterium HGW-Bacteroidetes-17 | reverse complement strand
ACTCTATAAACGGAGATCGGAAATATAAGGCTGATTTTTTTGCGAGATATTTTGGAAGTTTAATCAGTAATGGGGTATTTCCTAACCCCAGCACAGGGCTGCAGGTAATTGCTAATGATGATATGACAGTAACTTTAAGAGCTGGAAAAGGCTGGATCAATGGTTATTTCTATGAGAATACTGATGATTTGATCTTTAGTATCGAAATTGCCGATGGAGTGCTTAAACGGATTGATCGCATTGTCTTGCAGTTTAACAACTTAGATCGAAACATTAGAGCTAAGATTAAAAAGGGAACTTTTGCAAGTGCCCCAGTAGCTACTGAGCTTCAGCGAGATACCAATGTTTATGAATTAGGTATTGCAGATCTTGCTATTAACAATGGGACTATTGTGATAAATCAGTCTGCAATTACCGACTTGAGGTTAAATTCTGATTTATGCGGGATTGTGCAGGGGTTAATTGATCAAGTTGATACGACAACGATATTTAATCAATATCTAGCATGGTTCAATGAAACGAAAACTGATGCTGAAACTGATATTGCAAACATAAAGACTGAGTTTGAAAGTGATTTTAATACTTGGTTCACTACGATTCAGGGTGTGCTTTCTGGAGATGTAGCAGGAAATTTATTATTAAAGATAGATAATTTAATTATCACATCGGTAACCGAACCAATTAATCCAGCGCCCAATTCATTCTGGAATAAGGTATTGTGATGTTAATTCAATTCAAACGTGGCGGTGAATCAGATCTGCCAATTCTGGAATCTGGAGAGCCTGCATTTACAACCGATACGAACAATTTTTATATTGGGACAGGCACCGAGAATATTCAGGTCTCCGGAGATCAAACCTATACATTTGTGCAAAGTGTTCCGTCTACAGAATGGACAGTTGAGCTACCGGCTGGCTTTAAGAAGTTCCCAAGTGTTGCCATTACTGATTCAGCAGGTACTCTTGTAAATGGAGGTATTCAACATGTAACTGAAGCTAATTTGGTTATCTTAACATTTACTGTGCCATTTTCAGGTGAAGCACATTTTAATTGATTTCGATTTGAAAGGAGGCAATAAATGTCAGTACCATATTTAAATAATATTGATTTTAATAATAATCAAGCTCTTAACATGAGGCTGCAAAACTTAGCAACGGCGCCAGCTAGTCCGCTTAGTGGTTTTGTCTATTATGACACAGCAACCGGTAAATTTATGGGTTATGGCACTGGGTGGGTAGATTTAGGCTTAACAATTGGACAAGTTAATGATGCCATTAATACAGCAATTGCAAATCTGATCAGCAGCGCACCAACAACCCTAGATACACTTAATGAATTGGCGGCAGCTCTGGGTGATGACCCAAACTTTGCGACAACTATTTCAACCGCGTTAGGATTAAAAGTTGACAAGGTAGCCGGTAAACAACTTTCAACAGAAGATTTTACATCAGCATTGTTGACAAAATTAAATGGTATCGCAACAGGTGCTAATTTATATACCCATCCAACGACTGATGGCAATCTACATGTGCCGGCTACAGGCACGACAAATAACTATAAAGTTTTGAAAGCTGGTGCAACCGCTGGCGTGTTTGCCTGGGGTAGCGTTGCATATTCTGAATTAACTGGCGTGCCAACTAACATTGTCAAAAAGTATTCTGCAGCAATTGGGGATGGTTCGGCGACAACTATTGTTGTAACGCATGGTTTAAATACGATGGATGTATCAGTAACAATCAGAGAAACGGCGTCGCCGTTTAATATTGTACATACAGATGTTCAAACGACAACAGTTAATGCGATAACAATCACGTTTGCTACAGCACCAACAGCCGGAAAATATACCGTAACAGTAATGGGGTGATTAAATGAAATTCCTTAACACTTTACAGGATAAAGATGGTAAAAACTTTGATGTGGACGGCCACCAGCACACAAAATCAGAAATTACGGACATGCCAACAAAATTAAGTGATTTCAATAATGACATTGGTGTTGGAAGAGGTACAGTTTTTACAACCTCAGCAACAGCACCAACCGACCCATCACCGGGTGATTACTGGAATAAAATATTATAGGGGGTAAAACATGGCGTTAATAAAGTCACAAAATAATCAAAGGAATGAAGCAAACACAGATTGGAACACAATACATCATGAAACATCAGCAGACCTTGTTTTGCTGGATGATGGTTCAAACGTTGAAACGCATCTAAATAAACTTGAAAGAGTTTTAACAGCGACCATCCCAATTACAGGGTGGAGTGGAGCAGCACCGTTTTCGATAGCAATAACGGTATCAGGGTTGACAGATTCAAGGCCAGACATAAACCCAATCTACTCAGCAACATTAGCGACAGCGTTATTAGAAAGAGAAGCGTGGAGTGATGTTAGTTACATAGACTGTACGTTGAATACAATGACAGTTGTTTGCTTTGAAAATGTTCCGACGACTCCAATTAACATTGAATTGGTAGGTGGATGAAATGAGCAGGGCAAAATTAAATGGTCAAAATGGATTTGTAAAAATAAATGGTCAAACAGAGGCAATTATTAAATTTAAAGAAACAATTGAAAAGGGGGATCTTGTTACAGTTAAAAATAATTGTAGTTGGGATTCGATAAAGAAAGCACCGAGGGTCAATGAATTCGCATCATCGGGGACGTTAAATGCGATCTCATTCAGTCCAAATGGAAAGTACATGGCGGTATGTGGAAGCGTAGGACCATATTTATTTATTTATAAAATAGACAATGACGTGTTTACAAGAATAGCAACATCAATAAACCCCGGAGACACAGGGAATGGTTGCGCATTCAGTGCAGATAGTAAGTATCTGATGTTCGTGACGGATTCAACACCATTTCAAATGTTATATAGCATAGATGCTGCAACAGATGTATTTACGCAGGTTTCAAATCCATATACCGGATCATGGGCTTTTGCGTGTGAGTTCAGCCCAGATGGAGAAATGTATGCAGTTGCGCCTACGGCGTCACCATATCTGGCAATATATAGTGTAAGCGAAACGAACGTTTATACGAAATTAGCAAACCCATCACCACTACCGGCAAATAACGGCAATGATATTGCGTTTAGCGGTGATGGTGTGTATGTAGCGCTGGCAGGGTACAATATCACAACCGTAAATATATATAAGATTGACAAGGCATTGAACACTGTAACTTATGTATGCTCAACAGCAATTTCAAGTACGCAGGGTGTATGTTTCAGTCCAGATGGAAATTATCTTTGTATAGTGCACGCATCATCACCTTTCTTTTCTGTTTTTAAATTTGACAAGGTAGCGAAAACACTAACAAAAATAGCAAATCCGGCTGTTTTACCAGCAGCATATTGTTCAACATGTGTTTTTAGTCCAGATGGAACAAAACTTTTTGTGACACCAAACGTTTCGCCATATATTCATATTTATTCATTGAATAAAAGCACAGATGTTTTAACAAAGTTAGCGAACCCAACAGAAATGTTAGCACAAATAGGAACTTTTGCTGCAATAGATAATAGTGGCAAATATTTAGGTATTACGTGTTCGTTTTCGAGATATCCAGAGGTGTATAAACCTGCTACATTCGTCGAAGAAGAAGTTTCAAAATTTAAATCAAAAAGTGAAACTAATAATATGGATTTTGTAGCATTCGGATACGCAAAGGCGAACGGTATTGCAAACGAGTTAAAAAAAGTTTATAAATTTCCAATGAATTAAGGAGAGAAAGATGAAATGTTATTTACAAGTACAACCTGACAACACGATCACAGATGCTATTACATACCCATTTGGGGACTATATAGAGCATCAAACAGATTTTCTGCCAGCCGATGTAATGGGCGGGTGGTTTAAACTTGAAAATGGAGTTATTGTTGAATATCCAGAGTTAAAACCTTTGACTAAAGATGATCAAATTTCAAAAATTGAGACTGAGCTCCTAAACACAAAGCTTGCTATGGCCGAACTGGTAGAGCAGCAGCAAGCAGATAATCTAAACAACCAGCTGGCACTGGCCGAAGTGATTGAATCAATTATGGGAGGAGGTACAGTCGCATGATTGTAAAAATGTATGCAGATTTAGTTGAACAGCAATTACGGGCATTAACCCAGGAAGATGCAACCGCATGGGGAGTCGTGATGGTTCCAACGATTTACCGGGCAAGAGTTGAAGCAGAATTGGCAAGCAGACAAGCAGCAGCGTAAAGCTGTTTTTTTGTTGCAAAAAAGAAAGGATGATCAAATGAGATATTTTACAGACAATCCCTTAGTTTCAAGCGTTTTTACGGCAGTAGTAGGATTTGTGACATGGCTTCTAGGAGGGTGGGATACGTTGATGTGTGTTTTGGTTGCGCTGATGGCTTTAGATTATATCACCGGGTTAATGGTGGCGTTCC
>PHDM01000020.1 GCA_002840985.1 Bacteroidetes bacterium HGW-Bacteroidetes-17 | reverse complement strand
GACAGAACCTGCAAAACAGATCAATGCAAAAGCCGTAAAAGCCATGAAAGAAATTGGTATTGACATCAGCCATCATACCCCAAAAATGGTCGACCAATACCTTAATGATGAATGGGATTTTGTAATAACTGTTTGTGGGGGAGCTCAAGAAACATGCCCGGCATTTATGGGTAAAGTAAAGCATCGTTTGCACATCGGATTTGACGACCCTTCGCATGCAATCGGAACAGAAGAATTTATTTGGAGCGAGTTTATCCGTGTTCGGGATGAGATAAAAGAAGCATTCATGAAATTTTTTAACGTGAACATAAAAAAATTAAACCCTAAACATTAATCATTTTTCAATAACCAATTATCATTCATCAATAGTCATTCATCAATAATCATTTACTAAAGTTATGCCATCAAAAAAACGACTCAAATTTTTAGATCGCTATTTAACGCTGTGGATATTCCTGGCTATGGCGATTGGGGTATTATCCGGATATTTTTTCCCGGCAATTGCTGATTTTTGGGAATCCCTGAAACCATCTCCCGAAAGCACCACGAATCTGCCCATCGCGATTGGGTTAATTTTAATGATGTACCCACCTTTGGCAAAAGTAAAGTACGAAGAGTTAGGCGATGTATTCAAAAATTTCAAAGTTCTTACTTTATCATTGGTGCAAAATTGGGTCATTGGTCCGGTTTTGATGTTTGTTTTGGCCATCGTTTTCTTTAAATTATTTCCGGGTGAAAACAATTCAAACCTACCCTACATGTACGGTATTATTATGATTGGGTTGGCACGTTGCATTGCCATGGTGATTGTTTGGAACGATTTAGCAAAAGGTGATACCCAGTATGCAGCGGGTTTGGTTGCGTTTAATTCAATTTTTCAGGTGCTTTTTTTCTCGGTTTATGCCTATGTTTTCATTGCAATTTTACCTGCTTGGTTTGGCGTTCCAACCAACGATGCAGTTGAGAATATTACAATTGGTCAAATAGCTGAAAGTGTTTTTATCTATCTGGGAATTCCATTTATAGCAGGGTTCCTGACCCGCTATATCTTAATCAGGGCTAAAAGTAAAGAGTGGTATCACAGCAAATTTGTACCCAAAATAAGCCCGATTACATTAATTGCGCTACTATTCACCATCATTGTTATGTTCTCATTAAAAGGGGAATACATTATAAAGATACCCATGGATGTTGTTTTAATTGCCATTCCTTTGCTCATCTATTTTATTACAATGTTTATGATCTCCTTTTTTATGAGTAAAAGAGTGGGCGCAAATTATGAACAAACAGTGACCTTATCGTTTACGGCAGCCAGTAATAACTTTGAATTGGCGATTGCTGTTGCCATTGCCATTTTCGGGATGAATTCAGGTGAAGCCTTTGCCGCGGTTATTGGTCCCTTGGTAGAAGTCCCGGTAATGATTGCCTTGGTAAATGTTGCCTTTTGGTTTAAAAGGAAATATTTTATTCGTGAAACTCAGATTTCAAAAACGTAGTGCATTGAAATCTGTAAGGTGAACGAATCCCGATAGCGTATCGGGATAAATGAGTTTAACCTGCCAGCAGACAGGCTGGTACTCCGATGTTTGCATCGTCAATAAAAAGAATTTCCAAACTGATACCTCGTCAGCTTGCTGCGAGGTAGTTCTTTTCTTAATCGTAACATATAAATAAGGAACTTATAAAAAGATCCTTATATTTTTTAAGCGCTTTTCTCTTCGTTATAATGAAGTCGAGCATGGGTTTGGACAGATAATTTGTTAATTTTGCCAAAAGATCAATCCTAAAAAATTTTACAGGCTATTAATGAATTCTTATTGATGAATCAGGACCCCAAAATTATAACCATTGCAGATTATTTTTTGAAGTTTTCCGATCTTCAGATCATCGATGTTCGCTCACCCGGTGAGTTCGAAAAGGGTCATATTCCCCGGGCAAACAGCATCCCTTTATTTACGGATGAGGAGAGGGCAAAAGTTGGAACGGCATACACTCGGCAGTCGAAGGAAATAGCCATGAATATTGGAATCAAATTTGTCAGACCCAAGCTCCAAAATTTTGTTGATGAATCAAGAAAAATCGCGCCCGTAGGAAAAGTTATAGTTCATTGTTGGCGTGGAGGGATGAGAAGTGCTTCTTTTGCCCGGCATCTAACTGAGAATGGGTTTTCGGAAGTATATCTGATTGAAGGAGGTTATAAGTTTTATCGACAATACGTCCATCAGTTTTTTGAGCATCCATTTCATTTAAATATCATTGGTGGTTATACAGGAAGTAGTAAAACCAGAATTCTTGAAATTTTACGTGAAAAGGAACAACAGGTCATTGATTTGGAAGGAATTGCTCACCATCGGGGATCGGCATTCGGTGGAATTAGCATGGGTAAACAACCGAGCGTCGAGCAGTTTGAAAATAATTTGCATGAAGAAATGAGGCATATCCAAATCGATCGACCAATTTGGATGGAAGACGAAAGCTATCATATTGGCTCAGTATTTGTCCCCAAAGCCTTATTCGACCAAATGGAGGCAAGTCGTGTATTTTTTCTGAATATTCCACGGGTTGAGCGGGCAAAATATCTTGTGCTTGAATATGCAGGGCTCGATAAAGCTGAGCTGGCTTATTCTATTCAACGAATAGAAAAACGACTGGGTTTCGATCAGGCAAAAATGGCTCAGGAATTTCTTCAAAAAGAGGATTTCTTTAATGTGGCAATGATCACCTTGAAATATTACGATAAGTTCTATTTACGGGGTCTTTCACGTCGCGATCCACAAAAAATTATGCAAATAGCGTTTGAAACAATAAATCACAAAGAAATTGCAAAATCCCTTCTAAATATTATAAATAATGAAAGTGGAAGTTAAATTAACGCAATATAGTCATGGAGCAGGTTGTGGATGCAAGATTTCACCTAAAGTATTGGACTCCATATTGGAAACCTGCATCCCTCAGGATATTGATCAGAATTTGCTGGTGGGTAACAGTGATCGTGATGATGCCGCCGTGTATGATCTGGGCGATGGCACTGCCATTATTAGTACTACCGATTTCTTTCTTCCAATAGTTGACGATCCCTATATTTTCGGAAAAATTGCTGCGGTAAATGCCATTAGCGATGTTTATGCCATGGGAGGAAACCCTTTGCTCGCTATTGCTATTTTGGGTTGGCCGATTAATAAAATTCCTGCCGAAGTTGCTGCCAGAGTGATGGAAGGTGGAAGAGCCGCATGTAAAGAGGCCGGTATAATTTTAGCCGGTGGTCATAGCATTGATAATCCCGAACCTATATTTGGCTTGGCTGTTACCGGTCGGGTTGAAATTGCAAAATTAAAACAAAACAGCAGCGCAAAAGCCGGATCAAAATTGTATCTCACAAAGCCTTTGGGTGTTGGAATACTGGCCACGGCGCAGAAACAAGGAAAAATCAAGAACGAACATTTGCAAATCGCCCAAAATTCGATGATGCTTTTGAATAAGGTAGGGTCAGAGCTTGCAGAAATTGAGGGGGTCACCGCAATGACTGATGTCACTGGATTTGGCTTGATGGGCCATCTACTTGAAATGTGTGAAGGAAGCAAAGTTTCAGCAGTCATAGATTATAAAAAAGTGCCGATATTTCCAGAGGCAATAGCTTATCTGAAAGAAGGCGCCATTCCGGGAGGTACAAATAGAAATTGGGATAGTTACGGACATAAGTTAAATTTAGTGAACGATGAACAGAGAAATATTTTATGCGATCCACAAACCAGTGGTGGGCTTCTGATTGCTGTTTCAAATAAAGATGTTCAACGGGTTGAAATGATTTTAAAACAACAAAACCTGATTGCTCATTCTTTCGGTTATTTAACGGAAACAGGAGCAGAACTAATAAAAGTTGTAAATTAAAATTTTAATATTCATAATAATTAAAACATTAGGTTATGAAAAAATTAATGCACTTAATTTTCATATTTATTGTTGTAAATTCAGCTATTAGCATCAATGCAGCTGAGTTTAATCATTATTTTAAAGACAAAACCATGCGAGTCGATTATTTCCACAGTGGAACTGCCACAGAGGAACATTTTGCCATTGATCGTATAGTTTCGGATGGGGCATGGGCTGGTAGTCTGTCTCATTTAGTTGATGAAGTAAATTTTGGCTTGTATCAGTTTGACGTTATTAATCCTGATGATGGCACAATAATTTACAGTAGGGGTTTTGCAAGCGTTTTTGGAGAATGGCAATCGATTCCCGAAGCCGGCGAACAATGGGGCACTTTTCATGAATCAATCCGATTTCCATGGCCGCTTAAGCCGGTAAAAATTCAAATGAAAAAAAGAAATGAGAAGAATAATTTTACGGTTATCTGGGAAACAAATATTGATCCTGCTTCCAGAAAAGTTACACCGGCCGATTTGATTTCGCAATACAAAACCAAAAACTTTTTAGTAAACGGATCGCCAAAAGAAAAAGTGGATATTGTGATTTTAGGAGATGGATATACTGCCAACGAAATGGATAAATTCCATAAAGATATTGAGCGATTGACTGCAAGTTTGTTTGCTGTCGAACCATTCAAATCACGGAAAAATGATTTTAATATCAGGGCTGTTGAAACTCCATCAACTGCTTCCGGTGTAAATAAACCACACCCGGGTATTTTCAATCGTACCCCATTAACCGTGCATTACAGTAGCTTTGATAGTGAGCGATATGCATTAAGTTATGATAATAGAGCGATCAGGGAAGCTGCGTCTGCTGTTCCATATGATTTTATGTATTTATTGATTAACGAACGCACTTATGGAGGGGGCGGAATTTACCAACTGTATGCTTCTGTGGCGGTTGATAATCAATTTTCCGACTATATTTTCATACATGAATTTGGGCATCATCTTGCTGCTTTAGCCGATGAATATTATACTTCCTCGGTTTCATACCAGATGCCGGAAATTAAAGTAGAACCATGGGGAGCAAATATTACGGCACTATTGGATGGAAAGTTGAAATGGCATGATATGGTAAAAGATGGAACTCCAATCCCAACTCCATGGAATAAAGAAGTGTTTGATAAACATGCCATCGAAATTCAAAAGGAAAGAGATCGCCTTCGTGCAGCCAAATCTCCTGAATCGGTTCTGGAGGATTTGTTCAACAAACAAAAAAAGGAAGAAACCCGAATGATTAGTGAAATGAAAAATTCGGGTGTGGTAGGTGTTTTCGAAGGAGCGTCTTATTATCAATACGGGATGTACCGCTCATCCATCGACTGCATTATGTACACCAGAAACAGTAATGATTTTTGCCCGGTTTGCCAACGTGCCATCTCAATTGTGATCGATCAGTACACAAAATAATGTGGATTGAACCAAATATACATAATTAAAAAAAATAGAATAAATTTGTTTTTTAATTTTAAAACTAAAACCACACTTTATGAAATTACTTGAAGGAAAAACTGCTTTAATTACCGGTGCTTCACGCGGAATCGGAAAAGAAATCGCCTTAAAATTTGCTGCTCAGGGTGCCAATATTGCTTTTTCAGATTTGGCTTATGATGACAATGCAAAAAGCCTTGAGGCAGAAATCGAAGCTTTGGGTCTTAAAGCTAAAGGATATGCATCCGATGCAAGTTCATTTGATGGAGGAGAAGCTTTGATCAACGCTGTTATGGATGAATTTGGCCGTATTGATATTTTGGTTAATAATGCTGGAATAACACGCGATAACTTATTGATGCGAATGACCGAAGCAGATTGGGATTTAGTGATCAAAGTTAATTTGAAATCTGTTTTCAATCTTACAAAAGCTGTTCAAAAAGTCATGTTAAAACAACGCTCGGGAAGTATTATAAACATGAGTTCAGTGGTTGGTGTTAATGGTAATGCAGGTCAATCTAATTATTCTGCATCAAAAGCCGGACTAATTGGCTTCACTAAATCAATTGCTCAGGAATTGGGTTCGCGTAATGTACGATGTAATGCAATTGCTCCAGGGTTTATTGAAACTGATATGACGGCCAAACTTCCGGAGGATGTTAAAAAGGAGTGGATCAAAACGATTCCGTTACGCCGTTCAGGTCAGGCCGAAGATGTTGCAAATATTGCCATATTCCTGGCTTCCGATTTATCAGGTTATGTAACCGGTCAGGTGATCAGCGTTTGTGGTGGAATGAGCATGTAGTATTTTGACACCATACAATTGCTTCTTTCTTAATTCGGTCGTAAGGCTTAAACTTCTGATTTTATGATCTCTGCCAAAGTTTTATTTGTCATTATACTGACAGTAATTATATTTAATTATATGTTAGAGCAGTTTCTTGATTTCCTGAATTCACGTTATTGGTCGGATAAATTACCCGATGAACTGAATGGGATTTACGATCCAGAGAGGTATAAAAAATCACAGGAGTATGCTAAAGCTAAAAGAAAAATATCTGCCCTTTTAAACACACTCTCAACCTTATTAATCATTGGACTCTTCTGGTGGAAGGGATTCGTAATACTTGACGACTATTTACGTACCATTACAGAAAATCAAATTTTGCTTGGCTTGATGTTTTTTGGGATAATTGGATTTGTAGCTGATATTTTATCCTTGCCTTTCGATCTTTATAATACTTTCATCATAGAGGAAAAATTCGGGTTTAATAAAACCACTTTTCGTACTTATATTTTTGATAAACTAAAAGGATGGTTACTCGCTGCGGTTCTTGGTGGAGGTTTGTTTGCCTTAATTATTTGGATTTATTTAGAAACAACTGCTTTGTTCTGGTTATTCGCCTGGGGTTTAATTGGCATATTTATGATTTTTATGAGTATGTTTTACTCCATCCTTATCGTTCCTTTATTTAATAAACAGGTGCCTTTAGCCGATGGTGAATTGCGCAATGCAATTGAAAAGTTTGCATTGAAAGCAGGATTTGCACTGGATAATATTTATGTGATAGATGGTTCTAAGCGATCGTCGAAGGCAAATGCATATTTTAGTGGCTTTGGACCCAAAAAGCGAATTGTTTTATTTGACACCTTAATCCAAAATCATACAGTTGAGGAGTTGGTTGCGATATTGGCTCATGAAATTGGGCATTATAAGAAAAAACATACTTATTTAGGATTGGGAATTTCGCTTGTTCAAACCGGACTTATGTTTTTTGTTCTTTCTTTATTTGTAGGGAATCAGATATTATCTGAAGCTCTTGGGTCTTCTAATACAAGTTTCCATATTGGTGTTTTAGTTTTTGCAATCCTTTACAGCCCTGTATCACTTGTTTTGGGTCTCCTAACTAATTATGTATCACGAAAGCATGAATTTGAAGCCGATAAATTTGCTGGTGAAAAGTTCAATCCCGATGCACTGGGGAGTGCCTTGAAAAAACTATCTGTAAATAATTTGAGTAATTTAAAACCCCATCCAATTTATGTGTTTTTTTATTATTCGCACCCACCACTTTTACAGCGACTTGCAGCATTAAATAAAATTAAGTAAGCTCCGTTCGATCTAAGCATTTCTCTTGAAATAGGCTCAGTATATCTAAATTTAGCCGTTTGAGCTAATAAGAAGTTAGATATCAGAAGTTAGACGTTAGATTCTAGACTACTGTCTACTAACTACTAACTACTAACTACTACTGACTTGAATCTCGTGTCTAAAGTCTAGCGTATAATATCTTGATTTATATCAACGTAAATGAAATAGGATCTTATATTTCAGCGCTTCCTAATGTCAATTAGAAAATTAACTTCGTTGGCTCTTGAATATGGCAGGGATTGTTTTTAATATAAGTTTGATATCTCCCCAAAAAGATGAATTCAGTACGTATTGATTGTCAAGGCTTTTTCTTGATTCGGAAGATAATTTCGGAGTAGTATTTTGTCGCACTTGCCAGAGACCCGTTATTCCTGCCGGAGCTAAAAATCGTAATGCCCATTGATCGTCTGTAAGTTTTTCAGCTTCATACAATGGTAAAGGCCTATTTCCGACAATAGACATATCACCTTTTATCACATTTACAAATTGTGGAATTTCATCGATATTAAAGTTTCTGATAATTTTCCCGGTTTTTGTCAAACGAGGGTCATTTTTGATTTTAAAAAAGGTAATGGAATTCGTCTGATCACGTTTACGCTTTAGGTACTGATTTTCGCAGATTTTAACCCCATCGATATGTAAAATTGGAGAGCATGGTTTGCCAAGTCTCTCGCAATCAGTACATTTATCATGTTTGGAGAAGCTCTTTCCGCTCTTATACTGGTCAATTAAATATTGGTTAAGTTCAGAGAGTTCGGCTCTTTTTTCATCTGAGCCAAGATACATAGATCTCAATTTATAAAAATCGAAAATATCATATCCTGTTCCAACTCTTCGTGCAACATAAAATACAGGACCTCTTGACTCGAGCTTTATAAAAATCATTGCAAGCAACCAAACCGGAGTTAGAATTGCAATGGCAAAAACTGAAAAAACTATATCAAAAATCCTTTTAGATGTACTAATTTTAAAATCCTCGAAGGTTTCTTGGCTTTTTACTTTAAACTTATCTCGCATTATTGATTCTTTGCAATTCAAATATAATGCATTTTTTTAATATGAGTAGCGAATCATTCAAACAATTACAAATCGCTTTTCTTTAAAGTAAGCCGCATCAGGTAAATAAATATAAAGGAATAAACAAAAACGACTATTACATCTTGTACTGAAACAAATGTTCTGAAATTTAGGCCAAATATTTTCATCAACGAAGTATTGGGAATGTCAATCAAATTTCCAATTGAACGTAATGGAAGGTAGTCGCCCCATCCATCCGGTAATTTATAATAGATGTATTTTTCAATAATATAAAAATACAGAAAAAGCAACCCAATTGTAAGGCCTGATCGTTTTGTCAAAATGCCTAGAAAAAGAGCAAAGACCATGAAGGCAAATAATTCAAGAAAATAGGTGAAAACAAATGTCAGATTTACAAACATCATCGAAAGTGTAACTTCAGGTGTATTCGTGAATCCAAGAATGAGCCCAATGATGAAAAGGAACATCGTGGCTCCTGCACTGATCACCAAAATCATAAGCAGTTTTGATAATAAAAAGTCCCATCTCGATAACCCGGTGATAATATTTTGGCGAATCGTTCGATATGAATATTCATTGGTAATAAAAATTATCACTATTATCGCGAGTATTATTTTAAAGTAACCTGCTACATAGGTTAGGTTTTGCCAGATAGCGGGGAATTCATAGAGTGAGATTTTTGTGACCGGAATAGGTGCTTTTTTTCCTGCATCAATCATAAATTCATTAATTACGGATTGAATGCCAAAGAAAATAGTGCCTAAAATGAGAGCATATAACCCAAGAAGGATCCAAAAGGTTTTATTGTAAGCAACCTTTTTAAATTCAATTTTAAGAAGTCTTATCATGTGATTCAGCTAATAATTCTAAAAAATAATTTTCTAAACTTTTCTTTCGAAGTGAAATGTGTGATATGGTGATTCCTTGTTCAACTAAGGATTTATTGATGGCTGAACTATCAATTCCTGTTTTTAGTTCTGCGATGAACATCTTATCATCCCTTTCTACCTTAACGACGAATTCAGATTTGTTCAGTACTGCTTCTATTTTATCCATTTCAGGTCCGGCAATTTCAACGAGTATTGAACTCCCTAAAACCTCATCCACTTTTCCGGCAAACAATTTTTTGCCTTTTTCAAGCACCACAACATGAGTGCATACTTTTTGAACTTCATCAAGTAAATGACTTGCCAAAACAATGGTCAACCCTTCGTTTGCAATTTTTTTAATCAGGTTTCTGATTTCAGCTATTCCGTGTGGATCCAGACCGTTTGTTGGTTCATCAAAAATGAGAACTTCAGGATTTCCAATTAGGGCCGCAGCAATAGCAAGACGTTGTTTCATCCCTAAAGAATAGGTTCTGAATTTACTGTTCTTTCTGGCTAATAAATCAACTGTTTTTAGGACATCCGGAATTTGATCATAAGAGGCTTCCTTAATATCCGCGATGATTTCCAGATTTTTAACTGCGCTCATGTATGGATAAAATACCGGGGTTTCCAAAATGGCACTTACTCTTTTTCTCATGGCCTTACTTGGGGTTTCCCCAAACCATTTAAAGCTGCCGGATGTAGCATTAATGGCATCAAGAACAATTCCCAGAGTAGTGGTTTTGCCACTTCCGTTAGGGCCAAGTATTCCATAAATATTGCCTTTTTCAATGGTAATTGAAAGTTCATCAACGGCCTTTAACTTTCCATATCGTTTGGTAAGTTTATCAATGACCAATACTTCTTCACTCAAAATAATGTTATTTAAAAGGTTATTAATATAAGTTGAAGACGAATTTAATTAAAAATCATTACAAACTAATGGATATTTTTTTTGGACAATAATTGATTGTACCTTTGCCACTCGCAAATTGCGTTTGTATTATTTTGTAAAATATGTCTTATTAAGAACTAACAAATGAAAATTTCAGAAAACAAGGTTGTATCCTTGACCTATGAATTGAAGTTAAATAACGAAAACGGAGAACTGATCCAAAAAGTTGAAAAAGACAAGCCATTTGTATATTTATTTGGAATTGGCGGACTATTACCAGTTTTTGAAAAAAGCCTTGAAGGTCTGGGTGTTGGCGAAACTTTTTCTTTTGGGTTATCCCCGGATGAAGGTTACGGACAATATAATGAAGAAGCCATTGTAGCTTTAGATAAAAACATCTTTGAAGTTGATGGCCAAATTGATGATGAAATGCTTCAGATGGGTAAAATTATTCCGATGCAAAATGAACATGGTCAGCCTTTAAATGGTGTTGTAGTTGGCCTTGAAGGGGATAAGGTGACCATGGATTTTAATCATCCATTGGCTGGAAAACATTTGCATTTTACAGGTGAAATCCTTGAAGTAAGAAAAGCCTCAACGGAGGAGTTAAATCATGGTCATGCCCATGGCCCGGAAGGACATCATCACCATTAGAATATTAGTGAGATAATGATTCCATCCATAAAGGGATTGAGTTTTAGGTTTGAGTCAGCCCATTTTGTAAACAGGGATAGAAATTTCAAAATTGATTAAAATCTTCATGACGTTTTCATGAAGATTTCATTTTTTCTATGCCGAGATAAGAAAAACAGTAGGCCTTTTTTGTAGCTTAGGAGTTGACTTTTTCCAATGAGCAATGTTTTTGCTTTTGATAAATTCTGTTTCAAGCGAAATATCAGTGGCGATGCACAGCATTGTATCCCCATTGCAATTTTCTGTAATTGATTTGAAAAGTTGATCGTTACGATATGGGGTTTCTATGAAAATCATCGTTTGTCCTGTTCTTCTCGAGTCGGTCTCAATTTCTTTAATTTTTTTATCACGCTCATTGGATTTGACCGGAAGATAGCCTAAGAAGCTAAAATTCTGACCATTAAATCCTGATGCAATCAGCGCAAGCAAAATGGATGAGGGCCCGATCAATGGAACAACCTGATAACCCAAATCATGAGCATGTGCTACGATTAAATTTCCGGGATCGGCTACACAAGGAACCCCGGCTTCAGACATCAATCCAATATTGATGGAATCCTGCAATGGTTTAAGATAGGAGTAAGTTTCTTCTTCTTTTATGTGTTTACTTATTTCCTGAAAATTTACGTTATCAAAATTCCCCGGGTAATTAATACTTTTAAGAAATCTGCGTGCAGATCTGATGTCTTCAATAATAAAATTTTCGAGGCTCAATATAATTTCGCGATTGTATTCGGGAAAAACCCGTTCATAGGAGGTAGGACCCAACTTTGTCGGGATCAAATAAAGAATTCCTTTGGTTTTTTTTGCTTCCATTTACAACCAGGGTAATTTGGTCAAATCAACATTCCCTCCTGAAATAATGATTCCGATTTTTTTGTTCCGACTTTCAAATTTATTTTCAAGAATGGTTGCTAACGGAACTGCTGATGAAGGCTCAATGATAATTTTCATACGCTCCCAAACCAATTTCATTGCCTCAATAATTGCCGATTCACTGGCTGTTACAATTTGATCAACATGATTTAAAATGATTGGAAATGTAATTGAACCTAAAGAAGTTAATAATCCATCCGCGATTGTATTTGGGTTGATTGAAGGCATCAACTCTTTTTTATAATAGGATTGATAAGCATCATTGGCATTGTCAGGTTCTCCGGCAATCACCTTTGTGTAGGGCGAAAAATATTTTACGGCAAGTGCGGTCCCACTTAATAATCCTCCTCCGCCAACTGGAGCCATAATGATATCAAGTGCTTTGCAATCCTCTATTAATTCTTTAGCAGCAGTCGCCTGACCAGCAATTATTTTTACATTATTGTAAGGATGGATCTCAATCGCATTAGTTTTTTCTATGATACTCTTGATAGTTTCTTCCCGGGCTGCAAGAGTTGGTTTGCAAAATGTAATTTCGCCACCATATTGTTTGACTGCAGCAATTTTTACTTTTGGTGCCGTTTCGGGCATTACGATATATGCTTTTATATTTCGTAATCGGGCAGCACGGGCCAATGCCTGAGCATGATTGCCGGAAGAATGTGTACAGACACCGTATTCAAGTTCATTTTCATTTAATGACATCACTGCATTTACAGCACCTCTTGATTTAAAAGCACCAACTTTCTGAAAATTTTCGCATTTAAAATAAATTTCAGTTTTGAAGATGTCGTTTAAGATTTCGGAAGAAAGAACAGGTGTACGATGAATATAGTTTTTAATTCTTTCATGAGCCTGTTCAATAATAAGGGCGTTTGGAATTTCTAGATTATTCATTTAAGGTATCAGACAGATTGATTAACAACTTGATTTGCGATTATTTCACAGGCCTCATCTAAAATTTGATGCATTTTTTCAAGGCCTTTCTCGCCTTCTAAGAACAACTTAGGAAGCGAGAGGTTTCTTCCATCTATCACACTAAGGAGGTACTGGACTTTTTCCATGTCTTTTTCATCCCTTGAGAAATACTCTGCATCACGGAAACTAGCAGAATCTATGGCATAAATTTTGTCAAATTTATCAAAATCTGCACTGGTAAATAAACGGCATTTATTTTCAGAGAGACCGATCCCAAGTTTTTCGGCAAATTTTACGATTTGTTCGTCTGGTGGTTCATTGATATTGAATGACTCGAAACCCGCGGATTCAACAACGGCTTCGATCTGCTTTTCTTCAAATTTAGATTTAAGGATACCTTCAGCAAATGGCGAGCTACAAATATTTCCAAGACTGACAAATAATATTTTCATTTTCTGGTTGATTAAAAAGGTTAGTTGAAAAGCTATTAATCTGCTTTTAATAAGAGTCACTAATTTAACTAAAAAATGTGATGAATCCAAGAAATAACAATACTTAGAGCTTTATTTTTTTGTCCAATTCATCAACATAGGTGCGGAATTGCTTATCAGTTTCAACAAGGTTGTTTACTGTACGACAAGCATGCAGGACTGTTGCATGATCCTTGTTTCCGCAATGCATCCCAATAGTTGCCAATGAAGACTTGGTATGTTTTTTTGCAAAATACATGGCTAATTGACGAGCCTGAACAATTTCACGTTTCCGGGTCTTTGAGTTAATGACATCGAGTGGAAGATTAAAATAATCGCAAACTACTTTTTGAATATAATCGATTGAGATTTCTCTGGAAGTGTTTTTAACAAATTTATCAATCATTTGCCGGGCAAGGTCAAGCGTGATTGCTTTCTTATTTAAAGATGATTGCGCCATTATTGAAATCAAAGCTCCTTCCAGTTCTCTGATATTTGTTGTAATGCTATAGGCAAGGTATTCAATCACTTCATATGGCATTTCAATTCCATCATTATATAGCCTTTTCTGTAGAATTGCAATTCGTGTTTCTAAATCAGGAATTTGTAAATCAGCAGCAAGTCCCCATTTGAAACGTGATAATAGACGAGGCTCCATCCCTTTCATCTCTACTGGTGGCTTGTCGGAAGTAATGATGATCTGTTTGCTTTTTTGATGAAGAAAATTGAACACATGGAAGAAAACATCTTGCGTTTTTTCTTTCCCAGCTAAAAATTGAATGTCATCAACGATCAATACATCTATCATTTGATAGAAGTGAACAAAATCATTTTGGTTATTGTTTCTTACCGAATCAATGTATTGTGCAATGAATTGTTCGGCAGAAACATACAGTACGGTTTGATTCGGGAAATTGCTTTTAACCTGAAGTCCGATTGCATGTGCAAGATGCGTTTTTCCCAACCCAACATTGCTGTATAAGTAAAGTGGATTAAACGCAGTTCGTCCGGGATTTTCAGCCACGGCATAACCAGCAGATCTGGCCAAGCGATTACAATCACCTTCCACAAAATTTTCAAATGAATAAGAGTCCACAAGTTGAGATTGGACATTTAGCTTTTTTAATCCAGGTATGATAAATGGATTAGGGATATCTCTGGATTTGCCTTTGTTAAGATCAATTGGCATAGAAACAGCAGGGTTTTTAGTGTCTTTTTTGTTTGATGTTGGAACTTTGATGGAGTAGGGGGATTTACTGTTAACCGAATTATCCATGATGATGCTGTATTCTAATCTTCCTTCAGCACCTAGCTCTTTGCTTATAGTTTTCTTGAGTAAACTGATGTAATGCTCTTCCAGCCATTCATAAAAAAATTGACTCGGAACTTGTATCGTTAATACGTTGTTTTCTAATTTGAGTGGGGAAATTGGTTCAAACCATGTTTTGAAGCTTTGGTAGTGTATGTTGTCCTTTATAACCCGGAGACAATTGTCCCATACTTCAACGTGATTTTTTTTCATCAGAGGAATGAATTAAACTATGTAATTTTAATCTTTATTTTAACTATGAGTGAAATTCAAGCTTTAAAAAATCGACTTATTGTTGAACTTCACTTATTTAGGAAACCGCAATAGCAATTAACAAATATGTGATTAAAAAAGTTAAGAAAAAAATAAAAATATACTTGATTTTTATGTTTTTTATTCGTATATGTTGAGAGTGCTGTCTGATTTATTATTTTAAGTTAACCCGAGGGCATTGATTTTTTAAACTGACTTTAAAAAATTGATATTTAATGACTTAATAATGTTTAGTTTTTCATAAACCTGATTCGATTCACTTTTTCTAACTTCAAAATCCAGTCGACAATTAGTCTCGAAAATTTGATTGCATTGATCAAGGTTAAAAGTTTTCATAACCTTCATAACTTCATTCATTTCTGTGTATTGAAATTCAATACGATAAATATCTCGAATTATATTAGTGATCATTTCTCCATTTGAAATTGCCTCCTTGCTGGCTGTTCGATACGCGTTAATCAATCCACTTACTCCTAATTTTGTTCCTCCAAAATATCGGATTACTACAATTAAAATATTTGTAAGGTCATGCGAGTTGATTTGTCCAAATATTGGCTTTCCGGCAGTTCCGGATGGTTCTCCGTCATCATTGATGCGATAAGTCGATTTATCAAAACCCAATTGATAAGCATAGCAGTGATGTCGAGCATCATAATAGGCTTTGTGAAGTGTTTCAAGGTGATTTTTGACTTCATCTTCGGTTTTCACCGGAAATGCTTTTGCAATAAATTTACTGCCCCTGTCCTTGAAAACTCCCTCAGATGGTGAAGCGATGGTTTTGTATGTATCTTCAAAAAGCATTGCAGGAAAATATTCTTGTATGAGCTTCAAAGATAAAAAAAAGCCTCGCAATTAACGAGGCTTTAAACTTATCTTTTTATACATGCGATATCCCTCACCGCTTCAATAGCGGCATCAATATGTTCTTCTGTATTGAAAGGTCCAACACTTAAACGACAAGTCCCATGAATTTCCTTGGTGCCTATTCTTTCATGAACTTTTGGGGCACATTGTAATCCTGTCCTGCTTGCAATATTATAATCAACATCCAGCATCATACCAACATCACCGGCTTCAAAACCTTTTACATTAAAACTCAAAACCGCATTTTGATTTTGTGTACTTTCGGCACAATAGGTCGTTACGCCATCAATTTGTTGTAAACCTTTACGAAGTTTATTCCATAGCATAATTTCATCATTATGAAGCTTTTCAATGCCTTGATCAAGCACCCATTTAATTCCGGCATTAAGGCCTGCAACTCCAACTAAATTCAATGTACCGCATTCCATGCGATAAGGAAATTCTGTAAGGTGGGTTTCTTGAGCCGAACGTACACCTGTTCCACCAAACCGTGTTCCTTTGATAGGAACATTTTCCATGACATATGAGCCTCCAATACCAGTGGGTCCCATCAGGCATTTATGACCTGTGAACACCAATATGTCGATGTTCATGGTTTTCATATCTATAGGTATAATCCCGGCACTTTGGCTGGCATCCACAACAAGATACACACCTGCTTCTTTGCAAATTTTACCAATTTCACCAATAGGTTGCACGGTTCCGATAATGTTTGAACTGTGATTTACAATCACCATTTTGGTGTTCTTTTTGATTGCTTTTTTGATATCCTCCGGATTTACATAACCATGATCATCAAATGTAACATGATTAACTTCAATAGTCCCATCTAATACAAGATGGTGCAAAGGCCGAAGTACGGAATTGTGCTCAAGCATGGTTGTAACAACATGGTCGCCTTTTTCAGTCATGCCATTTATTACCATATTTAATGAATCACTTGCATTGTAGCTAAAAGTCAGACGATTCGGATCATCGCCATTGAATAATTTGGTGAGTATTTTTCGTGTACCCATCACAACTTCTTCAGCTTCGATTGCTGCATCAAAACCTGATCTTCCGGGACTAACACCGTGAGTACGGTAAAAGTGATCCATAAATTTGTAAACCTCATCCGGTTTAGGAAAGGTAGTTGCTGAATTGTCTAAATAAATTTGTTTACTCATAATCTATTGTATGAAATTATTAAAAGCTGTTAATATCATTATTCTAAAATTAGTGCATCTGCTACTAATTCGGCCAAGGTCATAATTTTAACGTTGAGTTTATATTCAACATTGGTTTGCATGAGTTGATCAACACAATTATGACAAGGGGTTACCACAATGCTTGCTCCGGTTTTTCGTATTTGATCGGCCTTTAAACCGGCTGTTTTCATTCTTCGGGCATTATATTCGCTCATTGCTAATTGTCCGCCACCACCCCCACAGCATAAGTTATCCGTCCCGTGAGGGGTCATTTCAACAAAATTTTTTGCGATCTTTCGTAATACATAACGCTGTTCTTCTATTACACCTCCTTCTCTGACTAAATTGCAGGGATCGTGAAGTGTCACAACTTCAGTTAGCCGATCAGGATCGACCTTTATTTTTCCTTCACGGATATATTGTGCAAGTAATTCAACCGATGTTAAAACTTCATAAAGCAATTTTTTTCGAATATAATTAGGACCTTCCCATTTAAATGCTCTTGAACCATGTCCGCATTCAGCTAATACACATTTTTTGGATTCCAACTTATTCATTTCATCATCCATCCGCTGTGCAATTACATTAGCCTCATCCATGTTCCCGGCAAAAAAAGCATAATTAGTTACATCATACATTTCGGTAGACAGACTCCAGCTTTCATTAGCTGCATAAAATACCTTAGCCATCGCTGAAATTGATAAAGGGAAAAATTTTGGTTCCCGTGGATTCAGCGTGTACATAATGTCTTTGCCTTTCTGATTTAGCGGAATATTTGCATTGTCATCATTCAGCTCAAATCTTAAATCATCTTCAAGCCATTCAATGGTATCCACAAATTCTTTTGTGGGAATTCCCATATTATTTCCAGTTTCAATAGCGGCTTTGACAGTTGCATTAAGTGATTCTGGAACATAGCCCATTCGGGATAACATTTCACGGCCTTTACGAACCACATAATTTATATCCACACCTATCGAACAATGAATGGTACAACGTCCGCACATGGTGCATGACCCATATAACAGATCAACCATTTCCTCAATAGTTGCATCATCAAGATCCCGTGCCTTTGTCAGCCACGGAATTTTTTTCCCGAGGAAAGTGTTGTACCTTCTATAAATGGAGGCAACAATGTCAACTTTTTTAGCCGGTACATAATGTTCGTTGGGTTCGGATCTATAATAAATGCAGCTATCTGCACATAAACCACAATGAACACAACTATTTAGATTGGTGATTAATTTACTGTCCTCATGAAAACTCAATACTTCCAACCCCAATTTCTTTTTTTCTTCTGATAATCTTCCCATGATTTTATTGTTTAGGATTCATAATTGGCCATATTCCTCTCCATCCATAGAAAAATCCCAGATGATATCGCGCTGCAAAAAAGTAAATGGTATGCTTGAGTTTACCCATTGGTAAATACAATAATAAGGCAGTAACAAGTATATAATACAAAATAATACTATCAATCATAAATAGTGCTAATGCTGTTGCCAGTTGGAATAAAGTGACCAATAGGTTTGAAATAAAATCATCCGGATTTGAAAGCGAAAGAAGCTCAGATTTCATTATTCTCTTTATTAAAATTCCAAACCCAGAAATGCCGGAAATGACCAAAAAGCCCATTAAAATATAGTTTGTTAATTGATTAAATTCGATTTTTAGCAGAAAAGTAAAGAATAAAAAAATGGATAAAAAAGTTCCAAGATGATAAATAATTCCTGCCATATAGGTAGGCAGATGCAAATAAGCGGATTCTTTTTTAGCCGGACTCATGGCCTTTGTAAAAGAATATTGTACAGCTTTAGAAATGTTTCCGTGCTGTTTAGAAAAATCATGCGGGTTTCCTAATCGAATAAGTCTGATTAAATGAAATGAAAGGGAACCTATGCAAATTGCCATGGCTGCAAGTGCCATCCAGTGATACCAAAACATAATTTCACGGTTTTATTAAACGCAACCATCTGGTTTTGGTAATCCGGCAATGCGACAAGCACCCCTTGCGGGACCCAACGGAAATAATTCATAAATCTCCCGAAGACGAACACCTGTTTCCTGACAAATAACCCTGATCATCGGAGCCATGCCTTTTTCTTCCCAATTCCTGCGAATTATTTTTACGATGGCCCAATGTTTTTCATTCATTTCTTCAATCCCATCACTCTTTGCAAATAAATTTGCAACTTCTTCATTCCAAATTTCCGGATGAGACAGAAACCCGTCCCCATCCACTTCAAAAGTTTTACCTTCTAATTCAATAATTGCCATACCTAAATTATATTTAATTAACACTTAAAATGATTCATCATCAAATTTGTCAATAATTTCCTCTGGAGTAAGAGGAGTGTCAGGTAGAACGAAATCGGGGCAGAAATTTAGTGTTGCTTTAGTAATGTATCTCTTACAATTGCTCCAGTAATTTTTATCCTGAAGGCAGTAATTTGTCATATAATTTTCCTTGGCTTCTAAATTAGCAACTATTATGAGGCTATTTACAAGTTTACAATCATTATAATTCGGACAATGATAAGCTGCCATGACTGATAAAAAGCCGAAATTTATAAAAATTTTCGATTGTTTTTTTTGATGAAATCCAATATATACTGAGTATAAATAAAACTCACTAATATAGATGTGTTTATATGATTTTGGATTAAAAATCTTTTTTGGAGAACTATTTTTTTAAGCCAATGCAATCAGTAAAATAGCCAATATAGAAAGGGAAATCCCTATCCAATTTATCAAGCTTAATTTTTCATGGAAAAAGAAAACCCCTAAAAGTGCTGATAGCATTACGATACCTACATTTTGTATTGGGAACAAAACGTTACTTTGGAATAGATTCATTGCTAAAAGCATAAAATAAGTAGTAGAATAATTTAGAGTGCCTAAAATAGCACCTCCAATTATACTTTGGATGGTAAAGGCTTGTTTTGTATTTAAATACCGATAAATAGAAATGATTGAACCAATTATTAGGGCAGTAATAAAAATCATGGTAAGAAACAACGTATAATCTTCGGTAATATGATGGTGTTCAACGTATTTCAGCAATGTATCTATAAGTCCGTTTGCAAAGAAAATGATAATGGGAAGGATGATGATGGATAATTGGATTTTATTTTTGCCCTTTTTGTAAAAAATAAGGATGAAAGCTGAAAAGGTCGAAATAATCCCTGAAATGATAAGAAAATTCAATTTTTCAGCATACAGAAATATTCCTGCGATTACAGGAATAATTACCGACATTTTACTGAATACAGCTGTTATTGCAACACCTGCTTTTTGTGAAGATAGAGCAAAAAGGATAAAGGTAAAGATAAATACAAATCCGATAAATGTAGAAAATGGTAACCATGTTTTTGAAGATATCACTTCATAATTAAATTGCGAGCCTAAAATGATGACACCAATTATAGAAGCAGCCAGATAATTGATGGTGAGTGCCTGAAAGTTGTCAATTTTAAATCGGGGGAATAATTTAAAAGCAACAAAGATGAGCGACGAAAAGAGAATGGTCAATAATATAAAAATCATCTTGAATAAAATTCTACACCGTTATTTTAACTGAGCTAATTTATATACTGCTTAAAAAAATCAAGAAAGCGTAATGCGATGGCTTCCCAACTAAAATGCTCCTGAACAGTTTTATACGCATTTTTGCCAATTGCTTTCGTCCTTTCCGGATTTTTGAGAAGTCTGATCATGGCATCTGCAAATTCACTGCTGTTTGATGGATCAACTAATAATCCATTTTCACCATGCTCAATTACATTTCTGATTCCGCCAAATTTAGAGGCAATTACTGCTTTTCCACAAGCCATCGCTTCCTGAGCTGTCATTCCAAACGGTTCAAATAATGAAGGCAACACAAACATTTCTGATTGCTGGTAATAAACAGGCATCAACTCATCTGGCACATAACCAATTAAACGAACGCGTCCGTTCATCCCTTTATCACTGATGATATCTTTCATTTTTTGATATAGCTCAATTTCTCTTTGTTTTGGATTAGGAGATCCGCCTCCAATTACAAGGTCAATATCTGCTATTTTTTTTCTGACTATATCAAAAGCGTGTAATAAAAAATCATGGCCCTTATTGGTGTCGATACGACTGATGCAAAACACATATTTTTGAGGTAAGCCTGTTTTTTGTTCAAGCAATTCCTGAGTTGGAAGTTGATAAGTGTGAATGTCTACTCCGGGTGGTATATCGATGATATTTGTTGGTTTAAAATGATACAGTGCTTCCAGTTTCTCCATCTGAACTATCGAAGTAACCGTTTGAGCATTCACATTTTTGAAAATCCTCATTTCTTCCTGAATACGATGTTGAAAATTGAATTTCTTTTCCATTTCAGCTGGATCACCGCCCATTTGATCTTTTTTCCACGCACCCAATGAGTGGGCCGTGAAGAAGCTAGGTTTATGGAATGCTTTTGCCACTTCGAGAGTGACAATTCCAGCGTCAACATAATGACCATGATAAAAATCGTAATCCAGTTTATTTTGCCTGATATAACTAATCATGTTTTCAGTCAGTTCAGGTAATACATCATAAATGAACTCTTTAGGGATAAATTCCCAGAGCCCGGCTTTTATTCGAATGACATTGACATCCGGGTAGGATGGAACCGGGTCAACCTGCTTTTTATCTTCCTCAAACCAACGCGTATAGATGTCTACTTTAATTCCAAGTTTTGAGATCGCTTTTGCCAATTCTAAAACATATACAACTTGTCCTCCGGTATCGGTCCTGCCCAATTGTGGGATCGGGTCAAAATAGCCGTGGGTACTTAGCATGGCAATCCTCTTAATTTTTTTATTCAACATCATAAAAATAGTATTGTAGTAGTTGTTCGATTTGTTTTTGAAAGAACCAAAAGTACTAAAAATTGACTAATTTCGGAGCATGAAAGTGTCAAGCAATAAATTGAAAGATGTTTTAAAATACTATGCCGACCAGCTTACAAAAATCTACGATGAGCTCGAAAGTAAAAGTATAATGTATCAATTGATTGGCCATTTTTTCAAATATGAAAGAATCGATTTCATAAAATCGCAGGAAATAAGATTGAGCGAATCAGAATTGCTGACGGTCCATTTTGCAGTAAAAGAACTGTTATTAAATAAACCATTACAATATGTAATTGGTGAAACTGAATTTTTGGATCTAAGAATTATGGTGAATGAGCATGTGTTGATTCCAAGACCTGAAACTGAGGAATTAGTGCAATTGATTTGTGAAAGAGAAATTGCGAAAAATGGAGTATTACGCATTTTAGATGTCGGCTGTGGGAGTGGTTGTATAGGGATAGCCCTGAAAAAAAATCTTGGATCAACTGATGTTTATGGTTTAGATATTTCTGAAAATGCGCTTAAATTGGCAAAGGAAAATGCAGAACTAAATGATGCAGATCTCCATTTTATTTTATGTGATATTTTAGATGTGGAGAAGTGGAACGATTTAGGGACTTTTGAAATTGTAGTCAGTAATCCACCTTATATAAGGGAATCGGAGAAGAAATTGATAAGGAAAAATGTATTGGAATTTGAACCTTTACATGCTCTTTTTGTGAAGGATGAGGATCCCTTGCTTTTTTATCGTAAAATAGCTCAATTCTGTGAAAATCATTTAACAAAAAACGGAACATTGTATTTTGAAATAAATGAAGCCTTTGGAAGAGAAACAAAAGAAATGCTTGTGTTAATGCGTTTCAAATCCGTAGAAATTTATAAAGATATAAATGGCAAAGATCGATTGATCCGAGCCAAAAAAAATTGATATTAACTTCAGAAAAAAGTAAAGGCAGGTTGTTGAATTTCAACCTGCCTTTTTTTATTTCCAATAATTTTTACCTTTATTTAAGATTCTTTTTTTCGTGGTATTTCGTAAAATCACGTTGCGATTTTAATAAATTGATTGCATTTAAAAGTAAATTTTTAGTCTCACTTAAAATAGCCAGATAAAGTAAGCTGTTTTTTGTTCCAACTTCCATGCGTTTAATTCGTTTTATTTGCTTCTTGTTTTTGGAGGCAATAATCTCAATTAATTCATGTTGCATGATAATAATCTGATCAATATTTTGGTATTCTTTTTTAAGGATCACAGCCTGTATGGTCATCAATAACTCATTTACCTTTTCCTTTAATAACATTAATTCTTCGATCTGAACATCAATGAGGCTTTTATGATTATTGTTAAGATGATCATGACAAGGGTTGCTTATATAAGTTATATTATGTGCCAATTCTCTTAGATAATCAATCACTTGTACATAATAATGACCTGATTCTATAGAATCTTCATTTAGCCTGCTAATGGTGGCACTTAAACTATTTTTCAGTTCTTTAGTATCAATATTGAGTTTCTTGATGTCCTTCATTACCTTCTTAACCTGTTTGAGGTCTTCGGCAATAATACCATCCAATATTTCCTGATAATAATTGTTCACATCAACAAGCATAGTTGAAACAGTCAAATTACAACGCTGAACAATATTCTTCTCGCCAATGTCTTCTATCTGATTCGTAAGCTCTTTTTTCGTTTCCCTGTTTTTATGGATTCGATGAGTACGATATACCGTAATTATTGCGATGGCAACCATAAGGGCTATTCCGAATATTCCGGCATAAGAGAATATGAGAGCCATTATAAATGCAAGTGTAAAAGCAGAAAGTGCAGTAAAGAACCAGCCGCCAATAACACTTAATACTCCGGTAATTCTATAAACTGCACTTTCTCTTCCCCATGCTTTATCTGACAAGGAACTCCCCATTGCTACCATAAATGTGACATAAGTGGTGGATAAGGGAAGTTTTAATGAAGTTGCGAATGATATTAGGATACTGGCAACTACCAAATTCACTGAGGCCCGGATCATGTCAAAAGCAGGGGCATCTTCTATTGAATGGCTAACTTCACTTGTTAATGGCTCAAATTGTTTTTCAATTCCGGTTTTTATTTTTTCAGGAACAATATTGCTGAAAGTTTTACCGAAATTTAAGCTTGCCCTAACGATCGATCTTGATAAACCTGAAGATCCAAATCTTTCAACACCTTCAGTTTGTCTGCTTAAATCAAGTGTTGTTTTTACAACATTTCTAGCCTTCTTTGAAAACCATAAAGTTAAAACCATGATGGCTCCTGCCATTAATAAATAAAAAGTTGGTGTTTTAACAGATGCTTGCAGTGAAGTCATCAAGAATTGATCAGCATCAGCTCCAGGTTGAGCGATAAATGCTTTAAACGACTCAAATCCGGCAAGCGGAACACCAATAAAGTTTACCAAATCATTCCCTGCAAATGCCATTGCCAAGGCAAAGGTACCAACCAAAACAATCAGTTTTAAGATATTGAATTTGAAGGCCCAATGTAATATTTGTAAGAGTAATGACCATGAAATAAAACTTACGGTAAGTATTAAATTGGAGTTATTGTGAATAAAATCCTGAGTTTCATCACTCATAAACGTAGCGCCTTTTGCCCCTTTAATTAATATAAAATAGATGATCGCTGTAATTGCGAAGCCTCCCCAAAGTCCTCCAAAATAGTTCAGCCTTTTTTTGTAGTTAAAAGTAAAGATGATACGGGTAATATATTGTACGATGGCCCCGACGGAAAATGCAATCACGACGGATAGCAAGATACCGGATATAATACCGAGTGCCTTACCCGAATTAATGTAAACGCTTATATCCTTTGATCCTTCAGGCATTCCGTAAATTTTGATAATGGATACTGCCACTGCGGCTCCCAGTAATTCAAAGACGATGGAAACAGTTGTTGAAGTAGGCAGTCCGTAAGTGTTAAATAAATCCAAAAGTATGACGTCTGTAATCATTACTGCCAAAAAGATGATGATAATTTCAGCAAAATAAAATTGCTGAGGATGGAAAATCCCTTTTCGGGCAACTTCCATCATCCCACCAGAGAAAGTGGCACCAACCAATATCCCTACTGCAGCTACCAGCATGATGATCTTAAATGGAGCAGCCTTTGAACCTATTGCCGAATTTAAAAAGTTAACGGCATCATTGCTGACACCAACTATTAAATCTGAAATCGCAAGTAGGAATAGTACTCCTATCAGTACAATGTACACTGTTATCATAATCCTTTTATTAGTAAAACCCTTGAATTGAACAATTATCTATCTGATTATCTTATTAATAACTTTAATATTAAGATTCGGTTAAATTAATGTTAAATTTATATTAAGCATTCCGAAACAAGAGAGAAGTTATTAAAAATTATTCACAATAAATTTAGGCCCAATTCTGGACTTCAACAATGTTTCCTTCGGGGTCGGTAAGGTAAACGAAAGTGATGGTGCCAAGACCTTTGATCTCTTTTTTAGTTAAATCCCCAACCTGAATACCACCATTTGCCAGTGCTCTTTTTAAAATAACTTGTACATCGTCGACTCTGAAAGCAAGATGGGATAAACCTTCAGTATTGATTTTCTTGGGGTGGGTTGAAGAATTATTGTCGTATTGGAATATCTCGAGTGTTGGGCTGCCTTCCTCAAATCCCGGTAATCTTAAATGAACTCCGCTAATATGAACATCCTTAATCGAGGTGGCTTTATCCATCCAATCACCACTCAGGTCCCTTTCTGGCCAAAGCGGAACACATTCGAATACCTTGGTATAAAAATCGGCTAATTTCTTCCAATCTCTGGAAATAATATTTACATGTACGAATTTCATATGCTTTAATTTTAAATTATAGAATGATGAAAGATTCAATCATGAATTAGAGTTAAAGTTAATCAAATAGGAAATGCTTCCTATTATTTGGGATGATATTTTTATTAATTTGCGGGTTAATTATTTATATGATATGCATATGTCGAACCAAGGCTTTTCATCTCTGGATTATATTGTTTTTATCTCCTACTGTTTTTTAATTATTTTCATCGGGCTATGGGTTTCAAGGACAAAGAAAGGAACCAAAAAAACGGCTCAGGATTATTTTCTGGCAGATAAATCATTGCCATGGTGGGCCATCGGAGCTTCATTGATCGCGGCTAACATTTCTGCTGAGCAAATGATCGGGATGTCGGGTTCGGGGTATGCAATTGGTTTGGGGATTGCCTCGTACGAATGGATGGCTGCCATTACCTTGATTATTGTTGGGAAGTATTTTTTACCTGTTTTTCTTGAAAAGAAAATTTATACCATGCCCCAGTTTTTAGAAATGCGTTACGATGGGAGGGTGCGTACTGCAATGGCTTCATTCTGGTTAGTAGTTTATGTATTCGTCAATCTGACATCTGTTTTGTACCTGGGAGCACTCGCAATGGAAACCATCATGGGTATTCCGATGAATTATGCAATCATGGGTTTAGCAATTTTTGCAGCAGTTTATTCTATTTATGGTGGATTAAAGGCTGTCGCATGGACAGATGTAGTCCAGGTTGTGTTTTTAATTGGAGGGGGATTGGTAACTACATTTCTGGCTTTAGATGCCGTGTCGGATGGGCACGGATTTATTGCAGGTTTCAAAGTTTTACTCGAACAAGCTCCTGAAAAATTCAATATGATTTTGCATGAAGGTGAATTATTGATCCCTGATGGAAAAGGGGGATTGAAAGATGCTTTTATGGATTTGCCGGGCATTAGTGTTTTGTTAGGGGGAATGTGGATAGCGAATTTATCATATTGGGGATTTAATCAATATATCATTCAGCGAGGATTGGCCGCTAAAAGCATAAAAGAGGCCCAACGAGGGGTTATTTTTGCTGGTTATCTGAAAATATTAATTCCATTAATCGTGGTTATTCCGGGAATTGCAGCGTTTGTGCTTACAAATGGAAGCGGGGTAATTGATCCTTCTGATAAGGCTTATCCCTGGTTGTTACATAATTATGTACCTGCCGGGATTAAAGGTCTAGCCTTTGCAGCCCTGGCTGCCGCGATCGTTTCCTCCCTGGCTTCTATGCTTAATTCAACTTCTACCATTTTTACCATGGATATCTACAAAAAATTTATTAATAAAAATGTTTCTGATACAAAAATGGTAAGCGTGGGGCGAATTACGAGTTTTGTTGCATTGGTCGTTGCCGTATTATCGGCACAGCCATTGCTTGGCAATCTCGATCAGGCCTTTCAATATATCCAGGAGTTTACGGGCTTCGTAACTCCCGGGGTAGTTGTCATCTTTTGTTTTGGGCTTTTTTGGAAAAGGATTACTTCAAACGCAGCACTCTCCGTTGCCATCTTAACCATTCCGCTTTCATTTTTATTCAAAATATTATTGCCCGAAATCCCTTTCATTGACCGCATGGGACTGGTTTTTTTGATGCTGGCCCTTGTTGCGGTCATTATAAGTTATACTGATAAACAACCACAAGCCAAAGGCCTTGAGTTGAAAAGAAGCATGTTTAAAACAGATATCAGATTTAATGTGCTGGCTATCTTTCTAAGTGTGATTGTAATGGTGCTGTACCTGTTGTTCTGGTAATCAATTTTGGATTTTAAATTCGAAAACGCCTAAATCAGGATTTTCGGTTCTTTGAATACCAAGTATGTCGAAAGGGGCTTGTGTTGCAATAAATGTTGAGCCTTTATCAATGGCCGGAGATAGGTTTCTTAATTGGAAATTCAAATTTTGAAGGTCGAAAAAAAGTGAATCAGGATTTGTGATACACTGAATAAAACGATCATCATTTAGGATGTTCAATTGTGTTTTCAACGAATTGTGATCAAATTTTAATATTGGATTGCTTGCGTTCACAAAGTCTATTAACAATTCATCATTCTCTCTTCCGTCGATAATGCAATTTCCAAAAGAGGCTTCAAATTCATGAACAGATATATTTCCTTCTTCATCTTTAAGATAATTGTTTAAATACAGAGATGGTGTTTGGCGAACCGTTGAGGTCCAGTAATTCGCAAAAGTTGAATGTATAAAACTATACTTCCCGCCCATTGTTAACGAAAGCAAATAATTTCCGCAATTGGTCACTAAATTATTACTTGCTGCAATTTGATAATTTCTTGCCAAAATACCTACCCCGCTCATATTTGATATCCTTGTATTCTTAAGAATTAAGGAGTTGCCCATTGGGTTGTCAAGTGTTTCAGCCTGAATACCAATAAACCCATTTTTGATGATGGCATAATTGATCTCATTATTTACACTACCCTCATTGATCAAGATTCGATCCCATTGTCCGGGTAAATCCCGATAATCTTCGTCTAAACGATCACCGGCAAAAATAACAGGATCTTCAAGTGTTCCGTTTACTTTTATACTGCCGCCTTTATAAACCCAAAGGCCCGAATTATTATGAAAATGTATTTTTGCCCCTTTATCAATTTGTAACACTGCACCTGAATCAACCACTGCATGACCATAAATAAGATAGGGTCTCGTGCTCTTCCATTGAACTTTTGAATTCTCAGGAGCCACAATCCGAAAAGGGGGAAGTCCCGGAATATTCTGATTCGCGATGATGTAATTTGCATTCTGGCCCCAGGCCACCAATGAAATAATTTGAAAATTTAGATCCGTATTAAATCTTAATTGATCGGAAACTACAAATGGGCTGTTTATGTTGTTCGGATCGATAAGGACCTTTATGAAAATATAAAGGCTATCGCCTCCGTCAAGTTCAATGTCTTCTATTTTTAAAGCTGCTACACCATCAATGTTTAGGCGATATGCAGAAGCTTCACCTCCTGCTAATTCTATCGATTTGATCAATACTTTATTAGCAGAATTATTGTAAACTTTGAGTTGTTTTGTGATTGACCCGATGGTGGTAAAAACGGTATCAAAGACAATAGAATCATTCGAAAAACTGAGTGCTTGTCCTGTCGGAATATCAGTAAATTTGTCTTTTTTACAGGAAGACAAAAAGAGTAGAACAGCGATCGGAATTACGAAAAAAACGCGATAATATTTGGTCGTAGCTGAAAGCATAATTAATTTTGATTCTCAAAGATAAACAAACCCATATTTATACGACAGATTTTAATTAATATTGTGTTTTAATCGAGATGTTTGATTTTTAATTAAATTTTAGGATTGTGAAGAATTGGTTTAGTATTAGGATTTTGTGTTTGCTAATTTTAGGGTTTTCCTGTTCGATAAAATTGAATGCTCAAGAAAATGAATATAACTATTTTCAACCAAGGAGAAGCTTTATTGGTGGCAATTTAGGGATTCAGTTTGGAACACTTACAATTTTAGATGTTTCACCATTTCTGGGATATAAGCTTACTAATAATTTGTCTATTGGGGCAGGCTTTACTTACCAGTTTTATAAAGATTCCAGAGCTGAACCTACCTATAGCAGTAATATTTATGGAGGCAGGATATTTTCAAGTTATATTTTTATCCCTGAGGTTTTTGCCTACGCCGAATATGAGGTGCTAAATATAAAGATTCCTATCGGTTATGAAGAATATGCGAGAAAAAATGTGAGCAGTGTCCTTGTAGGTGCAGGTTATCGCCAAATGATCGGGCCAAACCTCTATTCAGATATTATGATCTTATGGAATCTGACCGAATCGCCTGATTCACCATACAGTAATCCCATTTATCGAATTGGATTGGTTATAGGATTATAATCTGATTAATGCTTTAAATTTTCTTTAAAACATCAATCAGTAAATTCCAAAATTTCACGGTGCTTTCTATGTGCAGTCGTTCATCAGGTGAATGGGCTCCTTTAATCGTTGGGCCAAATGAGATCATGTCCATTTCAGGATAAATGTCACCGATCAGTCCACATTCAAGCCCTGCATGAATTGCCAGTACTTTCGGATCTACATTAAATAAAGAGCGATATGAGGCTGCTGTAAGTCTGACAATTTCTGAATTTGGATTTGGGGTCCATCCGGGATAACCATCAGAATGATAGATTTTAGCCTTGGTATGTGTAAATGTTGCTCGTACCATGTTAGCTGCATCTATTTTTGAAGACTCCACCGAGCTTCGCTGGCTCGTTGTTATTTTGATGAAATCATCTGCAAATTTTACTGCAGCAAGGTTTGTGGATGTTTCTACAAAATCAGCAATGGATGCTGAATAGGCCAATACTCCGTGAGGACAAGCATAAAGGGAGTTAAGTAAATTATCTTTGGAATATTGGTCAAGAACAAATTTAGGTTTATCACTTTTATCTATTTGGATGTTCAAACCGGCATCAGTGATTTTGTATTCTTTTTTTACCGTTGAAAAATAGGATGCCACAAAATCCTGAATATTTTTCGAATCACTATCCGCAGTACAAACAATTGCATAAGCCTCCCTGGCTATGGCGTTACGTAAATTCCCGCCATCAAAAAGGGCTAGTTTGAAATCAAATTTCGATGAAGCCATCCATAGTAAACGATTTAGGATTTTGTTGGCATTTCCCAGGCCTTTTTGAATATCATCACCTGAATGACCACCTTTTAATCCATTAACCGTAATTTTAAAACTCTTGAATCCTTCAGGAACTGCTTCTGTATTATAAGGCATTTCAATTGTTGTATCTTTTCCACCTGCACAACCAATATAGAGTTGGCCTTCATCTTCCGAATCTAAGTTCAATAATACTTTTCCTTTTAAAAAAGAAGGATGAAGATGTCTTGCTCCGGTCAATCCTGTTTCCTCGTCAGTTGTAAATAAGCACTCTAACGGGCCGTGCTCTATTTCTTTTGATTCCAGAATTGCAAGTTGAGCAGCGATCCCGATTCCGTCATCCGCACCAAGTGTGGTTCCTTTTGCTTTTACCCACTCACCATCAATAAATGCTATAATTGGATCCTTCTCAAAATCATGAGTTTTGTTACTGTTCTTCTCACAAACCATATCCATATGGCTTTGTAAGACGACTGTCTTTGCTGCTTCTTTCCCTGCGCTTGCGGCTTTTTTGATAAGAACATTGCCCACTTCATCCTTGTAAGTTTCAAGGTTGTTTTTCTTCCCAAATTTTAAAAGGTATTCAACAATTTTTTCTTCTTTTTTTGAAGGTCGGGGGATTTCCAGTATTTCATTAAAATAATGCCAAAGACGTTCGGGCTTAAGGTTTGCAATTTTTGGTTCCATCTTTAAAAACTTTAGTTAAAGTAACCTCAGTTCGATCTAAGCATTTTTCATGAAATTGGTACAGTATATCTGACATTTAGCCTTTTGAGCTAATAAGACGTTAGATATTAGAAGTTACACTATGGATTAAAAAACTTCTTTTTGTCTAAAATCTAAAGTCTAACGTCTTATATCTTAATCTATTAATACGATTATGCCATAGGAAATCTGTATTTTAATGTTTTCTTATTTCGAACTCACGTTAAAGTAGTAAAGTTAGTAAATTAGATTGAAGTTTGGCTTCTGGAATAGATGATTTAACTTAACTTCAGTTCGATCTAACATTTCTCATGAAACAGGTTCAGTATGTCTGAGATATAGCCTTTTGAGCTAACAAGGTGTTAGTTATTGGCATTTAGCTGTTGGTCAAAATAGCAATGACTTTTGTCTAATCTCGTGTCTTGAATCTTGAATCTCGTGTCTAATTTCTTGTGTCTTGAATTCTTGTGTCTTGAATCTAATGTCTAAAGTCTTATATCTTAATTTGTTAAAACGTTTATGATGTAGGAAGCCTGTGTTTTAATGATTTCGTATATCGAAACGAGGTTATTTATCAAGAAAATTACCCATTTTTGAATAGAGTTCTTTTGATTTGATTGGTTTTGCTATATAGTCGTCGCAACCGGCATCAAGCATTTTTTCTTTATCACCTTCGAGAGCGAATGCCGTGACGGCAATGATTGGTACATTAATATGCGTTTTTTTAATCGCTTTTGTTGCTTCATAACCATTTACAATTGGCATTTGTATATCCATGAGGACAAGATCAATTCCTTCTGTATTTTGAACTGTGTCAATAGCTTCCTGACCATTTTTCACCCAAATAATTTTTATGCCGGTTTTTCGAAGAAGTGTCTCAATGAGTTGAAAATTTGATGCAACATCTTCTGCTACAAGTAAAGTTTTGCTTTTCCAATCAAATTGTGGTTTGGGTTCCGGGATTTTTGATTGTGGCACTTCAATTTTCCCCTCTTTCAAAGGGATAGTTAAATAAAAAACAGATCCTTTTCCAACACTAGAAACTGCATGCAGATTGCCACCTAGCAGTTGAGCAATATTTTTTGATATTGCGAGTCCAAGCCCGGTACCCCCATACTCACGCGTATGCGAATCATCAGCCTGACGGAAGCGATCAAAAATGACTTGCATCTTGTTTTGTGGGATCCCTATTCCTGTGTCTTTAACATAGAATTGAAGAGATGGCCGTCTCGTTGGGGTTGCATTTGCAGGAATAATATTGTAACCAAGTTTAATACTTCCTTTTTCTGTATATTTTATTGCATTACCAAGTAGGTTCGAAAGAATCTGCTTCAATCGATGTGGGTCACAATAGATATTACCCTCATATTCAACATCAGGAAATACTAGTTCAAATTTCAGTTTGTCACCACTTTTTTTATTCGTAAACTGATTGAAATTCGCATGTAATTCTAATAATATATTTTTAAAATCGAAATCAGAATTGGTTACATTTAATTGCCCTGCTTCTATCCTTGCAATGTCAAAAATGTCATCAATAAGTTTAAGCAAAGTTTTACTGTTGCTATTGATCAATTCAATGTATTCAAGTCGTTCATCAACGGTCATACCTTCATCAACAAGCAAATTCGAGAACCCCATGATTGCGTTCATGGGAGTTCTTATTTCATGCGACATATTGGCGAGGAATGACGTTTTAAGTTTATCAGCTTCTTCAGCTTTTTCTTTTGCGTAAATTAACTCATTTTCTAATCTTTTACGTTCACTAATGTCTTCTTTAACACCCAGAAAGTGTGTAATAATTCCATCTTGATCTTTAATTGGCGAAATCGATGCAGCCTCCCAAAACAATTCACCGTTTTTTCGTTTATTTAAAAATTGACCTTTCCATTCATGTCCATCAAGAATGGTTTGCCATAATCTTTTATATTCGTCAGCTTTCGTATGGCCGGATTTGAGTATGCTTGAATTATTCCCAATGAGTTCATTCAAATTATATCCGGTGGTTCTTAAAAAAGCCAAGTTAACATATTCAATTTTCCCTTGCAGGTCGGTAATTACAATTGAAATCGGACTTTGATCAACAGCTCTTGAAAGTTTACGAACCTGATCATCAAGGGTATTCATTTCTGTTATATCACGAAGTACCCCTTGAACAGCAGGATTACCATCAATCAATATTCTTCCTCCTAAAGATTCAATAAGAATTTTTGTTCCATCAGTTTTCAACCCCCAGAAATTATAATGTGTCGAATCAAGTTGGCCGTTTTCTCGACGCTTAACCATCTCTTTGACTAATTTCTGGCTCTCTGGAGCAACAAAACTCATGATGGGTTTTCCTGTTAAGCTTGTATTTTTATTATAACCCAGTATTTCGGCAAATTTTTGGTTATGAAAATGAATTTCCCCATTTTGTATAATATACATGCCTTCCAGAGAGTTGTCTACCAAGGATTTGTATTGTACATTTATTTCTTTTAATTCAACAGACTGTTTTTTTATTAACTTTTCTAACTCTTTATTTTTGACTCTTAAATGATCTTCAGCGGCTTTAATTCTGAACATTACTTTTATTTGCGTAACAAGTTCTGTCTCATCAATGGGCTTGCTTAGGAAAGCTTCTGCTCCAAGTTCAAGACCTTTTACTCTGCATGCTTGATCTGTTTTCAGAGCGGTAATCATGATGATTGGAATTTGTTTAGTGAGTTTATTATTCTTTAATTCTTCACAAACAGCAAATCCATCCATTTTAGGCATAAAAATATCAAGTAATATTAAATCAGGCTGCTCCTGTTTTGCTATATTAATTCCACTTACTCCATTTAATGCAGTACTTACACTTATATCCTCCATTAAATTGAGGAGAAGAGCTTTCATGGAAATTAAATTGTCTTCTTTATCGTCTATAATTAATATTTTGGGCATGGCAGATGATGCATTTCGAGATTGAAATAATAGTTAAATAGAAATTTCGATGTAATTTTTTTCTTGGGCCAATGGTTTCTTTATTAATTTTAATCGTTGTATTAAAATCGGATTTTTGATCCGTTCATAAAGGTAAGATGCTTTGTAAAATCTGAGGATAGGTAAATCGCCTAATTTCAGTTCTGTTGCAAAATAATTTCTTGACCGTAAAACACTTAATCTTGTTTTAGCTTATTCTGGGTTTCAATGTGGCTAAAATATCGGCGGCAATTTCTTCAATTGATTTACCTGTCACCTTTATAACGGACCATTTAGGGTTTTGTTCATAAAGACGTTGAGAGAACCAAAGTTCTTCTTTCACATGTTGAATATTAGCATAATTCCCTGTTTGTCCACCCAAGTGTTCTTCCCTTACCTGTCTTAACGCCGATAGTCGGGTAGCGGTAGTGGTTAACCCAAAAACCTTTTCCGGATTGACTTCAAATAATTCTTTTGGGGGTTCAATTCCTATAATTAAAGGGATATTGGCAACAAACCAACCTTTATATGCAAAATAAATACTTAATGGGGTTTTAAATGTTCGCGAAACACCCACCAGGATAATTTCTGCTTTATCCAGTTCATGGGAGCGAAGCCCATCATCATGACTAAATGCAAACTGCATGGCATCAATACGCTGAAAATACTCTTTATTTCGGGTGTGAAACAAGCCGGGTTTTTGAACCGGATTATTTTCAAATTGATGACCTAATCGAGCCAATAAAGGGCCCATTAAATCAATGGTTTCGATATTGTTTATTCTTCCATCACGAATTAATTCGTGCCTGATTTCATTCTGTACAATGGTGTGTAAGATGAAAGCATTTACGTCGATGGCTTCGCGAATAATTTTTTTTATTTCGTTTTTAGTACGGATGTGAGCTCTGACGATAATATTAATTTCAATGCCTGGAAATTGTGTAAGTGCAGCATCAAGGGCTTGCTGGGCTGTACGGCCGGTGCCATCAGATACTACAAATACATTAAATTGCATGGGCTTAAGTTTGAATTTGTTTTAATTCAGCGATAGTTTGTTCCGGGTTTTGTGAAGCGAACACGGTATTTCCGGCAACCAATACATCTGCCCCTGTTTTTATAAGTTTAGGTGCATTTTGCAGGGTGACACCACCATCTATTTCAATTAGGGTATTTGCTTTATTGTCTTTAATCAGTTTATTAAGTTTTGAAATCTTGTTGTATGTGTTCTCAATAAATTTTTGTCCCCCAAATCCCGGATTAACTGACATGAGCAGGACCAAGTCAAGTTCTGTAATAATATCTTCAAGAACATGAACAGGAGTATGTGGGTTTAATACGACTCCGGCTTTCATCCCCAAGGCTTTTATAATCTGGATAGAACGATGTAAATGAGTGCAAGCTTCGTAATGAACGGTGAGAATATCAGCACCCAAATCTTTGAAATCCTGAAAATAACGATCGGGATCAATAATCATTAAATGCACGTCCAAAGGTTTTTTTGCATATTTTTTAATATGTTTTATGATAGGTTGTCCGAAAGAAATATTAGGGACAAAAACCCCATCCATTACATCAACATGAAACCAATCGGCCTGACTTCTATTTACAAGGTCAATATCTTTTTTCAAATTAGCAAAGTCGGCAGCTAATAAAGAGGGGGCAATTAAATGGCTCATAAATATTTATTTTGTGATTCAAAAGTAAAAAAAAAAACGTCCGGTTGATCGGACGTTTTTTTTTAACCTAAATAAGTTTTAAGTATTTTGCTTCGTGAGGTGTGTTTCAACCTTCGGATAGCTTTTTCTTTTATTTGTCTGACCCTTTCACGGGTAAGGTCAAATTTTTCACCAATTTCTTCCAAAGTCATTGGATGTCCACCGTTTAAACCAAAGTACAGTTTCACTACGTCAGCTTCGCGAGGGGTAAGTGTAGAAACAGCCCGGTCAATTTCTTTTCGGAGAGAATCGTATAGTAGTTCAGTTTCAGGAGTTGGACCTTCGTCGTTTCTGAGAACATCGTACATATTATTGTCTTCATCCTGAACTAATGGAGCATCCATTGAAATGTGACGACCCGAATTCTTGATGGATTCTTTTACCTCGGTTTCCGAACATTCAAGTAAATCGGCAATTTCATCATGATTTGGTTCACGCTCAAATTTTTGCTCAAGTTTTGCATAAGCTTTATTAATCTTATTGATCGCCCCGATTTTATTTAAGGGTAAACGAACAATACGAGATTGTTCTGCTAATGCTTGTAGGATTGATTGTCGAATCCACCAAACGGCGTAGGAAATAAACTTAAATCCCCTGGTTTCGTCGAAACGTTGTGCCGCTTTAATTAATCCTAGATTACCTTCATTAATTAAATCGGGCAAACTTAAACCTTGATTTTGGTACTGTTTTGATACGGAAACAACGAATCTTAAGTTAGCTTTGGTAAGCTTTTCTAAAGCAGCTCTATCGCCTTGTTTAATTCGTTGAGCCAGTAATACCTCTTCATCAGCAGTAATGAGTTCTACTTTTCCAATTTCTTGCAGGTATTTGTCCAAAGAAGCTGTTTCGCGATTGGTAACCTGTTTGGTGATTTTTAGTTGTCGCATTTTTTTTGAGAAATATTAATTTTGTCGTGCCCCGTATTTTACGAGGCATTCATAATTATGTTACAAAAATATTACTTCTTTTCTGGTTTTGGTAAAAGCACTTTTCGTGAAAGTTTGAGCTTCCCAGTTTTTGCATCTACCCCAATCAGTTTAACTTCAATTTTATCTCCAACTTTTAACACAGACTCAACTGTTTCCAATCGATCCCAGTTAACTTCAGAAATATGTAGCAAGCCATCTTTGCCCGGCATAATTTCAACAAATGCTCCGAATTGAACAATGTTTTTTACAACACCTTGGTAAATTTCGCCAACTTCAGGTATTGCAACTATTTGTTTGATTCGGGTTTTAGCAGCTTCAATATCTTCTTTGTTTTTAGAAACAATATCAATTACGCCCATATTGTCAATTTCTTCGATGACAATTGTTGTATTTGTGGTTAACTGTAATTCCTGAATGATTTTACCACCTGGGCCAATAACCGCTCCAATAAATTCTTTAGGAATGATCATCTTTTCGATACGGGGAACATGAGGTTTGTAATCTTCACGTGGAGTTGAAATGGTTTTTTCCATTTCTCCTAAGATATGCAAACGTCCTTGTTTTGCTTGTTCTAACGCTTCTTCAAGAACCTGGTATGAGAGTCCGTCAACTTTGATATCCATTTGGCAAGCAGTAATTCCGTCGCGTGTGCCGGTAACTTTAAAATCCATATCCCCTAAATGATCTTCATCACCAAGGATATCAGATAATACAGCGTACTTGCCGGAATTGGTGTCTGCAATCAATCCCATGGCAATTCCTGAAACAGGTTTGGTGATTTTTACACCTGCATCCATTAATGCAAGGGTGCCACCACATACCGATGCCATAGATGAAGAACCATTCGATTCAAGAATATCTGAAACGATTCTTACAGTGTATGGGTTTACAATTCCATGAGGAATTACGTGTTTTAATGCACGCATTGCCAAATTTCCGTGTCCGATTTCCCTACGGCCTGTACCTCTGTTTGGTCTGGCTTCTCCGGTAGAATATGAAGGGAAATTATAGTGCAACAAGAAATTGTTTTTACCATTAATAATGGCACCATCAATCAGTTGTTCATCCATTTTTGATCCAAGTGTGACGGT
>PHDM01000019.1 GCA_002840985.1 Bacteroidetes bacterium HGW-Bacteroidetes-17 | reverse complement strand
TAGCTTTCTCTCTTACTCTTTGTTTAATGTTCTCATCAACTTCTCCAGTTATTATATTTTCGATTCTTTTTCTGGTTTTATCGTCGATATTGTCAAAACACCAATATGTACCCATCCTCATTAGTGGTAAAAGTTTTTTGATTGCTTTTGCTGAATATGCGCCATATTCAGTTTTAAAAGGAGGAAATTTTTTAAAATTTTCAGCAAAGCTTTCATTGTCAATATTGTGTTTTTTTGCAAATGACAGCAATGCTTTTTCATATTCATTTTTATCATTAACCGAATAGACAATATGCCATAACTTTTCTTCAATATTAGAGGTTAAGAAATCTTGAGATAAGTTCTCGACCTTATCCATACGACTTTTTATCATGGCGTGGGTTTCGTTACATGGGTATGGCTTTTCTTCAACAAAATTCCAACGATGTGTTTTCACATTGATTTTAAAAAATTTTAAAAGTGCATCTTGCTTGACTTCTTTTCTTTCATTCAAAAATTCAAAAAGTTTCGTATACTCTTCTTCCGAATATAAATATTGTACAGTTACATCTTCATCAGTATTCCTATTGTAAATTTTTAAGTTTTGAATCCATTGCCATAACCTGAATTCCTGATATAATGGATGCGATTTTGAAATACATTTTAGTGGTTCAGTTTTCTTTTCTGCATTTATGATATAGGTTCTGCTTTCAAATGGACAATTGCTGATCGATGATTTCTGGCTTTTTAAAGGGCGTTGATAAAACAAGATGTCTTCGATAAATAGACTTACAAAATTTTTTTTTGCCAAATTACTTTTATGAGCTAGGTTGTGGGAGTACAGTTCTTCAATACACTCAATGTACAAATCCCTGTTTTGAAGTTCGGTATGAAACCCAATTTGTTTACTTAATATCGAAACCAATTCTTTTTTATAAAATTTACGTTCGATAGTTCGTATGAGTTTACCTCTTATTTTCTGATTTGGATTTTTTAGAAGCTCATTGTAGATATATTCACCAACAGTTTTATTTGCATTTTCTATTTCTGCTTCGGTTTTCTTTTTTATTAAAGTCCAATCATCTTCTTTTGGAGCACGGAAACTTCGTTTCTCCTTACCTTCTTTATCGGTTTTTACTGTCCTATCTTCATTTAAATCAGTTGTAACTATGAAATCCCTCACTGTATGTTTCCAGTCAAATAAAGGTGTTTTGCTTGCACGTCTGTATATCCATCCATTTTCCAAATTGATATTGTACCATATTTCATCTTTGCCTTTTTGAGGTTCATCAGAAGATACATCAACAACTTTCAATGAATGAAATTCCACTAATTTATTTGGGTTTTCCTCTTCTTCTTCACCTCTTAACTGGTAGTAGCCCCTTTTTTGATTAAAATGCAGTAATATCCACGCTAATTCTTCTTTTTCGATTTTTTTTGTTAAAGCTTTTTTCCTTAAAAAATAAATCGTCCAATCGTAAGGAACTTTTTTACCATTGCCAACTAACTCAGGTTGACATCTTTGAAAATCATTATACATTTCCTTAAATGATTTTTGGAAAATAAATTCATTTGTTTCATTGTAAACCAGTTTGGGTTCAGTTTCAGGCAGGAATTTCCCCAATCTATTTTTGAAATCAATTTTTTCGGCATAGTGTTTTGGAAGAAACCCCAAGGTATTCAATACACGGTGTAATCTTTCCCTTCTTAGCAACTGTCGTTCACGCAATCTCCTTACGCCGCGAAAACCAGTTCTTTCGGCAGTTTGCGAAATAGAATTTCCTTTGTCGAATTCTCCTAAAATATCTTGCGACATTGGAATAATTCTACTTCCCAATCCTAAAATTTCACCTTGTTTATTTTCAAAATTCTGATTCACCAAAGCCCAACCAATACTATTCGTTCCTAAATCCAATCCTAAAATTTTCTTCATAATATTTTTGTTTATATATTTTTTCAATTACCTTAGCTCAACAATTTGAAGCAATTCACAATAAGGATTATTCCGTTGTGAAAACATTTAAGCCGCCTCGCCTTACAATGCGGGGCTTTTTTTATACTTAAATGTTTCATGAACTCCATTAAAATATATTCGTTGTGAATAAAGCATTTAAGGCGATACCCTATCGGAGATCGCCTTCTTTTTATGTTAAAAATTTATTTGATATCATAATTCATTCTTTACAGCTACATGTAAAGCAATCATACTTTCGGAGGGAGCTTGCAATCGTATGCTTACATGATGATGTAAATATATGGAAAATCTATTGAGCCAGTGAAATTTTGTCTGAAAATTTTATGCTTAAATCAGATGATCAATCGTTAGAAAGATCATTACAGCTAACACAAAATAATTGATCCGCATGAAATAATAAAAGGGGTTGAATTTTTTCTCTTTCCCTATTAATAATTTGGTGAAAATTACAATCAACCAAATGCTTGCAATTATTAAACCAATTGTTACAGGCAATGATTTACTGATCCCAAAAAATGGAATCATTAAAGCTGAAATAGCTGTGGCAAAGGTCCAAACAAAGGTGGTGTTTTTTAATTGTTGCGGGCTATAAATACTTGTGATTGAAGGATAACCTGCTTTTTTGTATTCTTCTCCGTACTTGAGCATGAGCAACCAAAAGTGTGGTACCTGCCAGATAAAAAAGAAAAAGGCAATCATCAATGCTCTTGGATCGGCCAAACTTCCACCACCGGCAACCCAACCAACAAGGGGTGGCAAAGAGCCAATTACAGAACCCGGAATAACAGCGAAGGCAGTTTTGCGTTTTAAAGGAGTATATATGGCGTTGTACCAAATCATAGCCAATAATCCAAGTTGAAGTCCTAAAAAATTCGAGCCGTAATAAATTAAAAATGATCCTATAATTGTCAATACAAATGCAAATAAAAGTGCATGGGTTGAGCTGATCCGACCGGATGGAATGGGCCTGTTTCGCGTGCGGATCATCTTTTTATCCGCATCGAATTCCTGATAATGATTTAGTGCGGAAGAGGCGCATGCAAGAATAAAAATCCCAATGGTTGGAACAATAAAACCAGCATCGAATTTGCCTCTGGCCAGTACATAACCTGTGATGGTTGTAAGAGCAACAGCAAAGGTGATTTTCACCTTGCTGAGTTCGAGATAGATTCCTAATAATCGTTTCACTTTAGTGTTTTTAGGTATTCAATAATCTGATCCATATCCTCATCGCTTACGGTAGTTGCATATGAAATCATCAAACCCGGGTTAAAACCTTTGGTAATATCTGCATTAGGTTCATTCAATGATTTGCGGATATAGTCACGATCAACCGTAATTTCCCGTTCAACACCATCAGTCATCACAATTTCAGTGCGTTCCCAAAGGCCCTTGAATGTTGGGCCAATAATGGCTGAGCCATCAGTTGAATGACAACTTATGCAGGCATTTTGCTTTAAGAGTGCTAATCCGGGATGGTCGCGGCTCACACCGAGTTCATTGGCATACCAATCATCATATTTATCCTGAGAATAAACTTCTAATTTTGAAAGCATATAGGAATGACGTTCGCCACAGTATTCGGCACAAAGGATGTCATAGCTTCCTTCTTTCTGTGGAATAAACCACATATAGTTTGCTTTCCCGGGGACAACATCTTCCTTAATACGATAAGCCGGAATATATAAACTGTGAAGTACGTCTTTTGAACTTAATTCAAGTTTAACAGGTTTGTTTAGGGGGACAATTAAATTTTCGGAATAAGAGCCATTTTCATATTCGAAAGACCAGGCCCACATTTGACCGTGAGCCTTTACTACCATCGCATCTTTTGGTACGTTACGCATGGGTGTAAACCCGGCCCATCCATAATAAAACATAACAACGACCAGTATCGTGGGGATCACGGTCCACAAGATTTCAAGTTTGCTGTTATGCTCAATATTGGTAGCTATCGGATTTCGTTTGCGACTGTAGCGAATCACAAAATAAATCATTACCGCGGTAATACCAACCAGGAAAAAGATTGAAATTCCAAGTATAACTACCAGTGAGTCGTCAACTCCTTTTACAAAATTTGATGCTTCTGAAAACATATATTTTTAAACTTTAATTCTTTAAATCGGTTATTAAGTTCATTATCTAGATAAATAATCAACAATGGTCAGCAACATAAAACTACTGAACAAAAGTGTTATAATTAGGAGCATTATCCGGTAGAGTTTATGATCGAACTTGAGGTGCATAAAATAATAAGCAACTAAAATTGCCTTCGTGGTGGCAATCACAAGGGCAGTCACTACTGTTAATGTGATCAGACTGGCATTGGCCACCGAAACGGCAACGGTAAGTGCAGTAAGCAACATTAATCCCAACCAGGTGCCAAAATTTTCCTTATAACTGACAATATGTTGTTTTTCTTTTGAATGATCTTCCATAATTTTTAATTTATCAGGTAAAATAAGGGGAATAAATAAATCCAGATTAAATCGACCAGATGCCAGTATAAACCACTGTTTTCAAGCAAAGATATACGATCGGCGGTGACGTTTCCTTCCTGGATGCCTTTAATAACAAAACCGATAAAAATGGCACCAACGATGATATGCAAGGCATGTAGTCCCGTCATAAAATAGTATAGGAAAAAGTATAATTTTTGACCAGTTTCCAATCCATTATAATGTTCCATGCCTGGAAAAATGCCATGTTCGATTTTTATGCTCCATTCAAAATATTTGTTGATTAAAAAAGCAATTGCAAAGAGCAGGGTGATCCACAGAAGGTTAATGGCAAATTTTTCTTTCCCTTTTTGAAGGGCAGTTATGGCCATTGCTACCGTCATACTGGAAGTGATCAATATGATGGTATTAATGGTTCCCATAGTGATGTTCAACTCATAGGAAGCACGTAAGAATGCATCTGAATTTATGGTTCGGTAAACGAAGTAAACGATGAATAGTCCACCGAATAGCAGGATTTCTGTAAAAAGGAATAACCACATTCCAAGCTTGGAAGATTCGGGATCGTAATTATGTCCTGAGTTTGGAAGAACAAAATGCGCCATAAGTATTTTTAGTTTTTGTAGTTGTAAGGACCGCCTTCATTCAATTCGGGCTGTTTGTCAAAATTCTCAAGTGGGGGAGGTGACTTTGTTTGCCACTCCAAACTAATCGATCCCCAAGGATTGCGCCCTGCAGGAGCCCCTTTTCTCATTCCATTTATCAGATTCACCAGCATGGTAATCAATCCTATGGCTAAAATCCATGAACCAACAGTCGATAACACGTTCAAATCAGTAAACTGAGGCAAGTAGTCGTAATATCTTCTGGGCATTCCCATCAAACCAAGGATTAACATCGGGAAATACAGCATGTTAAAACCCAAAACCAATAGGGCAAATGCAAATTTGGCAATTTTAATATTGTACATTCTTCCCCAAATTTTAGGAAACCAGTAATGCATCCCTCCAAACATTGCAAAACCTGTTCCACCAAACATGACGTAATGGAAATGTCCGACTACAAAATATGTATCATGTAAATGAATATCCGCTGCAAGAGCAGCTAATACAAGCCCTGTTAAGCCACCTATCATAAATTGGAAAATAAAGGCCATGGCATAAAGCATGGGTGGTTGCAAGTCGATGGAACCTTTATACATGGTAGCAACCCAGTTAAAGACTTTGATGGCAGTTGGAATTGCGACCATGAAAGTAAGTACAGAAAATATGATTCTTGCCGACCCGCTCATCCCGGAAGTAAACATGTGATGCCCCCAAACAAAATAGCCTACAAAAGCTATGGCCATACTTGAATAGGCAATTGCTTTATAACCAAAAATGGATCGTTTGGCAAAAGTGGGTATGATTTCAGAAATAATTCCCATAGCAGGTAGGGCCATGATGTAAACTGCCGGATGTGAGTAAATCCAGAATAAATGCTGATAAAGGATGGGATCACCACCGATAGCAGGATCAAATAAACCTACTCCGAATGCCCTTTCTGCAACAATCATGAGTAAGGTAATCCCAATGATTGGGGTTGCAAGTAATTGTATCCACGAGGTAGCATAAAGTGACCAGGCAAAAAGTGGCATTTGAAACCAACCCATCCCTGGTGCCCTAAGGCGGTGTATCGTGACTATAAAGTTTAATCCCGTTAAAATTGAGGAGAACCCCAAAATAAACGCTGCCATTACCGACATGGTGACATTGGTATTTGTTTGAACACTATAAGGGGCATAAAAGGTCCAACCTGTATCAGCAGGACCATCTCCAAAGACAAGGGTTGAGAGTGCGAAAAGTGCCCCGATCACGTAAAGCCACCACGACAATAAATTTAGTTTTGGAAGTGCAACATCATCAGTACCTAACATTATGGGAAGGAAAAAATTACCAAAAATAGCAGGGATGCTGGGGATGATGAATAAAAAGATCATGATGACCCCATGCAAAGTAAAAGTCTGATTGTAGGTTTTTGCCTTCATGATGGTTTCACCGGGTGCGATGAGCTCTAAACGCATCAAAAGTCCAAGGGTAACTCCGACCAAAAAAAACGAAATAATGGCATACAGATACATTAAGCCAATTCTTTTATGATCAAGCGAAAAAAGCCAGGAAATAATTCCTTTTTTTACCTGAAAAAAATTCAGGTCAGTTGATAATGATTCTGACATTATATTATGCTTTTTGGGTTTTATTTTTTTTATTTCGAATAACCAAAGTTCCGAATAGGATCAACGCAAGAAGAAGAATAATGCTTCCTGAAATCTTCGTTACGTTAAAAACATATTTTTTACCTTCTGCATCATAGCTAAAACAAAACTGAAGAACCTTGTTAATTGTTGGCCCTGATTTTCCTTCCTGGGCTTCCACAACTGCCATTTTTAAATCAAAGGGCAGAAAGTAGGTCCCATGCAGGTATCTGGTGATTTTTCCTTCAGGACTTACTACCATAATGGCCGCCGGATGAATAAACTCTTCACCTTCTTTTTTTATCTTGTAACCAAAACTGTTTAAAAGCTTATCTATGTTTTCCTGATCGGCAGTAAAATACTTCCATCCGTTCTTCACATCCTTATTATCAACCAGTTTTGAATAAGATGCTTTTTTTCCAACCGCCAACTCTGTTCCTTCACTTGGGTCGAAACTGATGGTTAATACCTGATATTCGGTTCCTAAATCTAAACTTGTTCGGCTGATTACCTGAGCAACTCCTTCTAATAAGGGACTGCATAAACCAGGACATTCATAATACACGAATGAAATAACGGTGGGTTTATCAATGATGTTTTGCAAAAGAACAGTATTTCCGTTTTCGTCGATTAATGAGATATTGGGAGGTAAGAAGTCGTTTAGTTTTTCATATAATCCCAGCTCTTGGCTATGTAACTTTGAAAACGATAGGATAAGTAGGAAAAAAGTCAATATTCTGAATGATTTTTTGATTTTCATAAATGAAGTAATTAGGATAAGTAACTGTTTGTCAAAAATAATCCTGCTAATTTAGAACTATTATAAATAAAAACAAAAAATGTTGATGATATATTGTAAGATTTCAGAGATCAGAACACGGAAAGAGCTGTTATAAATTGAGATACGGAGGGTACAAATGTTTAGATATAAATGAAATAGATAGAAACAAAGATAATTAAGATGATATTTCTATTGATTAACTATCGAATTCATATAAATTCATGCAATACTTAATCTGAAATTATTAATGCATATAAGATCGAAAATTCAGAAATTATTTTCTTTTTATTAAAGTGATTCCGTATTCTTTCTCAATGAATTGAAAATATTGATAAAGTTTGAAATTTAAATCGATCCCATAATCAATATTGGATTGGTAATCAATTTGGGTTTCATAAAAATCACCATATTTTAAAGGATTGAGCGCTCTTGCATTCCACTCTGAAACATAAAGCACATTCCAGTTTTTATAATATTCGTTTCCGTAAAATTCTTTCGGATAGGGTACTGTTGCCAGAAATGCTTCAAATCCGGGTTCAAATACAAGTAAATCGTATTCAACACTATCAATCTCCTGTTTGGTTTCCAACTGCAGCTTTTTATTTTTTTCTTTGTTTTGCGGATCGGGATTCATCACGAATATGATTGAAAGACCCAGAATGTATGTAATTGTTTTCATAATAAAATTATTTTTCAATGAATGATCCCCGCCTGAAAGGATATATTCGGGCAGGGAAGGCCCATGTTCTTGATTTTATTCTCGTTATGTTTGTGTTTTACAAAACATGGGTGTTTTGTAGCCAAATAATTATTTTAATACCCTCATATGCAAATAACATTCTCTTTTACAAGGTGTAAAGTTACATATAAGGTGTGGCATTTGTCAATGAATAAAAAAAGATAAATTGTAACTAATTAGTTTACAGCAAGTCAATAAAATTAAGGTATTTGATTGAAATCTTTCTTTGCTTTGTGACTCTTTGAGCTACTTTGGGTAACTATTGTAATAGCTGTGTCACAAAGAATCACAAAGAAGACACTGGGTATCACAAAGAAGACATCTTCACCAACGCTAATTCTTGACACTGATTAGTTACGATAAATTAAATCAGAGCCTTACTTTAATTTTTTTCATTTTAAAATATTTAAAAATGGCCCAGATCAGATATTGACTCAGGGATTTGGTTCATCGGTCCCAATTTATTTAAAGTTGAATTCTGAGTTGAATCCTGATTTCTGATTTTGCCGACCCATCAATTTCTTCATTGCCCGTACCGATACATTCCTTTTTATTATAATAGGTGTGTGCAAACTTTAGCCAACAACTTAAATGCCTGCTCACTTTATAATTAAGCAAAAGATAAAAATGATTGCCAATGTCGTAAAAAGAAGGGATGCTGAAAGCATATAAAACATCATTTTCGTAAGTATATATTCTCGACTCAAATCCTTCGGTATTAAAATTGGTATATCTGAAAACCAATCCAACAGGGCAACGGGTAGATGAATATTCAACTTGCTGGAAAATTAACAGGCCATTTTCGTTTTTTTTTGATGTGTTTCTGTAATTTGCCCATTCAAGCCTGCTTTTTAAACCAAATTCATCGTTAAGTTTGTAAGTTAAATCCAGCCTTAAGCTTTCCTTGGTCTCATCGACCAATTCATTGAACCAATATTCGTTCGACGAATTAACCTGCTTATTTTTGTGTTTATATCTCAGGTATAGTTGCATGGTTTCAGAAAAAGTATGGTTTATCTGAATGAAATAATCCAATCCTTTGGAGGGCGCATTAACTCCACTTTTAAGCCAGGGAAATCGAAAAACATCGGCATAGAACCGAATTTGCCATTTGGGGAGAAACCAATTATCGAATCCTAAATAAAGTCCTTTTTCATTTTTTGATAAGGTGCCTTCCGCAAAAGCATTGGCATATAAATTTTGATAATTGGCTTCATAATTTCTGTATAAAAGACTGATATTTGAATATGAATCCGGATGAAAATCCATGCCGGTCAGATAAGCAAATCCTTTATTTTTGCTCATAGAGAACTCACCATAAAAGGAAGTATTTTTAAAGAACCATTTATAATCCAAGCCGATGCAATTATTATTGTTCCCCGAAAAATCATACTTTTTATAAAGTTGATCGGAGGCTAAAAAGGTTGCATCCCATTTTGAAAAATAAGCAGTTGAACTTAGTTGAAGGGTGCTAAAATTGTAAGAAAGTCGGGTACCCAATATTTGCTCATTTAAAATATTCCGGTCATTTAATTCATCGACGGTACGATGTAATCCTGTGTTTTGTAAGGCAGTAAAGGATGAAATCTGACCTTTTTCATCCGACTCATAGGCATTGGCATCCCTGTTTTTGTTTGAATAGAATAAGTAGAAGTTGGTTTTCCCTTTCGCTAGGGCAAGGGCTATTCCACGGAAAAAATTATTCTCGATGGTCGAGGTACTCGGAATAATACCACTGGCATTTCGTTTTACCGAACCAACTTCGGAGGATTTATTAAATGCGAAATTCGACCATAAGGTCAGGCCTTGCCCTAACTGCAAATGATAATCACCTACCACGATTTTTTTGATTATCCCAATATTGGAGGCACTCACGTGAAAGCTACAAAAATCGATCAATGGTATTTTTTTCAAAAGTAGATTTCGGGAAATGGGATAATTGTTTTTGAAAAGGACTTCTCCGGGATCCTTTTCGATCACAAATCCTGCACTAAATGCATCACCGCTATGCAGCTTATATTTTGTATATATTTTTGAAGGGGTGCCCAAATAACTATTATTTGGATGATGTAAAAAATCAATTTCGTCAACAGTTTTGTATCCCATCTTTGGCTGGACAATCTGATCGTAGCGGATAAACATTTGATGATGTGTATTTCGCAATATTTTACCAATATTTAGTTTTGCTGAAGTTTCTTCCCCTGCATAAATGAAAGGTTCAATTGAGTTAAGAATCTCCTTGTTGAAGCCATCGAGAAATTGGACTTCCTGAACAGACTGAATTTTTCCGACCCGTTTTTGATAGTTTAAAATGCTGTAATATTGTTGATCGTTCAATAAATTGAGCTGGACCAGTCGCTGAATATCGGAACTGTTAATATTGATTGGGTTATTGCTTAGGTCAAGTAATTGTTCAATTAGTTCTGACGTTTCTATGCTTTCTTCTGCATTTTCAAGCATAGATTCTAATTTTTTTTCAATGATCTGCCTTACCTTTTCATCTTGTGGTTGAACCGTGTTAATGAAAAATATGGTGAAACCAAGTATGAGCCAGCATGTTTTCATCTTCAGAACTCATAAGTTATTGATAATTGCGGACTATATCCGAGTGCATTATGCATGGATGATGAAAAATCGAGTACGAGATTTTTTAATTTCAACCCAATTCCGAATGTGATTTTTTCGCTGATCGAGGAATAGCCGATACGAAAAGCGAACTTATCTGCATTGAGATATTCAATACCGGAATTAATGCCATTCCCGAATTTAGTATGACTTTGAAGTTCCAAAAATCCTTCAAGAGTGCCGGAGAGATGATAACTCAATCCAAGTTTAGTAATTCCGGCTAATTCCGGCCTATCAAGGTTGTTTGAAATAAATTGAGGATTAAAGATATGAAAAGCGATTCGAAGGTTTTTATCATGTTCATAGATAATACCTCCCTGAAAGCTATAAATGCCGGTCCGCCCAAGTTCCTTGTTTTGATTAATCGCATAGTGAAAAAGTTGTAATCCGGCCGAAAGTTTTTCAGTTAATTTCATTCCATAAGAAATGCCAATATTGGTTTCATTAAATTCGGTTTCACCAAATTGGCGCAATGATAACCCAAAGGTTCCATTGTTGAAGGGCAATGCGAATGCAATGGATTTAGTGTTCAATGATTTTATCATGAATTTGTTTTCGACAAATACGCCCGTGGTTATTCTGTTTATGGATGCCAACCCTGCCTGATTATTGATGGCTGACCAAAAATCGGTCATACAAATACTTGTAAAACCTAAAGCCGTTGATCGTGCACCAGAAACTTCATCAAATATTCCGGCATAAATAAAATTGATAGAACCATTAAATAGGAAAATAAATGCAATGGTGAAGATCTTCGATTTCATTCTATAATGCTTTGGTACTTAATACTAAAAAGCCTTTTTTGTCGCACTTCATTGAAATGTTTTTCACATTTCAATGTTGCCGACCGATCTTAGCGAAGATTTTTTTATTTTTACAATGAATCAAAAATTTAATAGATGATCAAGGAAAATGTTTTTGAATTTTTAGCGGAGCTTGAAGTAAATAATAATCGCGAATGGTTTACCCAACATAAACAATTGTACAATTCAGCATTTAATGATATGCTGAAAGTGGTTGAATATTTGATCCCAAAAGTTGGGGCATTCGACCCGGATATTAAAAATCTGGATGCCAAAAAATGCATGTTTCGAATTTATCGGGATGTTCGGTTTTCAAAAGACAAAGCCCCTTATAAGCAAAATTTCGGTGGCTTTTTGGTTAAGGGTGGACGGAATTCAGGAAACGCGGGTTATTATCTTCACATCGAAAATAACAACTCATTTATTGCCGGAGGAATTTATATGCCCCCGGCACCTGTTTTGAAAAAGGTAAGGCAGGAAATTTATTATCATGTGGATGAGTTTAAAAGTATTTTGAAAAATAAAGAAAGCATAAAATATTTTAAAGAAATAAGTGGTGAAAGACTGGTAAGGCCACCTAAAGATTTTTCACCTGATTTTCCTGATATCGAATTATTGAAATTTAAATCTTACGGGTTTTTACACGAGGTAACGAATGAGCAATGTTTGTCGACCGATTTTTCAGATTATGTGTTGAAATTGTTCAAATTATTAAGCCCGATGGTTAAGTTTCTGAATAGGGGTTTGGAAATGTAATTTTCAGTGAAATAAAAAAGCCTCCGAAAATTCCGGAGGCTCTGTTATTAAATATCGATTCTCGCATATTTTGCGTTATTCTCGATGAATTCCCGTCTGGGTGGTACTTCATCTCCCATTAACATCGAAAATACGCGGTCGGCCTCTGTACCGCTATCTATTGTAACCTGACGAAGGGTTCTGAATTCAGGATCCATGGTCGTGCTCCAAAGTTGTTCAGCATTCATCTCCCCCAAACCTTTGTATCGCTGAATATGAATACCGGTGTCCTTTCCATTCACGGAAAGTTTTTGAACAAATGCATCTCTCTCATCTTCGGTCCAGCAATAAGCTTGTTCTTTTCCTTTCTTAATTAAATAGAGAGGAGGTGTTGCAATATATACGTAACCCTTTTCAATCAGGTCGTGCATATAACGGAAGAAAAATGTAAGCAGTAAGGTTGCAATATGACTTCCATCCACATCAGCATCGGTCATGATAATTACTTTGTGGTAGCGAAGTTTTGAGAGATTTAATGCTTTACTGTCGTCATCTGTGCCAATCGTGATACCGAGGGCGGTGAACATGTTTTTTATCTCCTCGTTATCAAATATTTTATGTGGCATGGCTTTTTCAACATTCAAAATTTTTCCTCTCAATGGAAGTATGGCCTGAAAAGCCCGGTCACGACCTTGTTTGGCTGTTCCGCCGGCTGAATCACCCTCTACCAAATAAATCTCACATTTTGAAGGGTCCTTTTCCGAACAATCAGAAAGTTTTCCGGGTAAGCCTGAACCGGTCAAAACATTTTTACGCTGAACCAATTCACGTGCCTTGCGAGCAGCATGACGGGCAGTGGCAGCCAGAATAACCTTGTTTACAATAATTCGTGCTTCTTTTGGATGTTCTTCAAGGTAATTGTTGAGTGATTCACTTACCATCTGATCAACGCTACCCATCACATCCGAGTTACCCAGTTTGGTTTTTGTTTGACCTTCAAACTGAGGTTCAGCAACTTTTACAGAAATAATTGCAGTCAATCCTTCGCGGAAGTCGTCGCCATTAATATCGAATTTCAATTTTGCAAGCATTCCTGATTTGTCGGCATAACTTTTCAGTGTACGGGTCAAACCCCTTCTGAATCCTGATAAGTGAGTGCCACCTTCGTGAGTATTAATGTTATTTACATAGGAGTGAAGATTCTCTGAAAATGATGTATTGTACTGCATGGCAATTTCAACAGGTACTCCATTTTTCTCACCTTCGATATTGATAGGATCAGGCATCAGCTTTTCACGAGTTTCGTCTAAGTATGCGATAAAATCAACCAATCCTTTATCTGAATAAAAGGTTGTTTTTGGATGGAAATTATCTGCTTCTTCGATTCTTTCGTCAGTAATTGAAAGCCGGATTCCTTTATTCAAAAATGCCAATTCCCGCAATCTGGTGCTCAGGATGTCTAATTCGTAAACACTTTCAGTGAAAATTGTCAGGTCAGGTTTAAACCAAATGGTCGTTCCGTTTTTGTCGGTTTCACCAATTACTTTCACATCTTCTTGAGGTTTCCCTATTTTATATTCCTGGAAAAATATTTTATTTTCACGATAGATGGTGGCTTTTAAATTAGCGGAGAGTGCATTAACACAAGATACCCCAACACCGTGTAATCCACCGGATACTTTGTAAGATCCTTTATCGAATTTGCCACCGGCATGTAAAACCGTCATTACAACTTCTAATGCCGAACGGTTTTCTTTTTCGTGTAATCCGGTAGGAATTCCCCTCCCATTATCTGAAACGCTGATAGAGTTGTCTTTATGTATTAAAACGTCAATCTCATCGCAATATCCTGCAAGTGCCTCGTCAATCGAATTGTCAATCACTTCATATACTAAATGGTGCAATCCACGCTTACTGGTATCGCCAATATACATCGATGGTCGCTTACGAACAGCCTCGAGTCCCTCAAGCACCTGAATGTTATCGGCATTGTAGTTTGAATTTGCACTATCTCTTTTTTCTTCCTCAGTCATAATCAAGTAGTTAAGTTATTCTTTGTAAAGAAACAAATATAGTAATAATTTAGCTATAAAAGACTATCAAATTCAGGCAAAATAGCTGAGTTTTAAACAATTTTAGGTGAATAATCGGGCGGTATTTTATTTGCAACTTCGACCCCAGAGGAATAGCGATAAATGATCTTAAAATGAGTAGCTTAATCCACCAAGTATACTAAATCTTTGAACCGGATAATTGTACCATTTCATGTAAGAAATGTTACCGATATTATTGAAATCTGCAAAAATTGATAAGTTTTTATTATAGCGGTACTCAATTCCTAAGTTAAAATCAACCCAACTATTTATCAAGGGATAATGCACCAAAGGGATTGAATTATGGAATTGATATTCGTAGATCTTTGCATAGCTTTTACCATAACCAACAATTTCTCCTCTGATAAAAATGATATCCATCATGGTAAACCGGGCAGAAAGTGTGATATCATATTCCGGCTTATGCCAAGGCTTAAATTCATTATCCATGGTATAATCATAATAATTAACCTTGAATAAAATCTTAATGGATTCTTTGGATTGAAAACTGAATGTGGCACGGCCATGTAATAAGTTGACGTCATCACAAATTACCTCAAAGGTGTTGAAATATTGAGTTGAACTGTCGTTCACAAAAAAGGGCATATTTTTTATAGATGAGTTCGATAAAGTAATATCAAAATCAAATCCTTGCATGATCTTTCCTTTTATCTGAGCATATACCTCAAATTTGTTATTTTGGTAGGTCTGTGGAATTACAGAATTTATGAAAGGGTTCATGTTGCGTAACAAATTGAAACTGTTTTTTGAGAATCCTCCTGTGATACCAACGCTTGCGATAAGTGATTTTGGGATAATCTCCACACCGGCTTTAATTTCAGGATAGAAATGAAAAGAAGAAGCGGTGTCAATTTCGGCCATTGCATTGATTCCGGCATAAAATTGATATTGTTCGAGCTTAGTTTCCAAATAGGGTTTAATGTTAATTAAAACTTTATTTTCAGAATTTAAAGTGTCCGAATAATTGTAATAATCAGCATTAATAACCAATCCTAATTTTTGTTCTTCGGTTAGATTTGAGAATTTGAAGGTATTGTCGAAACGACTAATGAAATTTATATTGTGCTCCGATGTTTGATTGATATCCTTTAAGAAATAATAATTTAAACCAAAGGAATGATTCACTTTCCCGGTTTCTATGAAATTGCTGTTGTATAATACATTTGCTCCGGCCATCTGGTAACGTTGCTTTGTTAATTTGTCAGGAAGGGGATCGGTTATGAATAAAATAGGGTTGTAGCCGTATTTATGATTGACTTGTTGATCGTAAATGATCCGTCCACTTAACGTATGATCTTTGTAAAACTTTTTCCCGAAGATTTCGGCTAAATTATCACTGTATGCACTATTAGCGTAATATTTAATCTTGCCCGCAGATGAATGGTGCTTAAGATGAACTCCAAAAGCATATTGATCTGAGCGCAAATTTGATGCAAAAAATTCGAGATATGGTGTTTCAAAATTGCCATATCCTGCTTTAATGAAATTCTTGAAGAGAGGAGCGAGCCGTTCCCCCTTTATAGCTGCAGGTTTAATTGGGTTCAGATCAAACCAGGTCGATAGCTGTAATGGTTTCAGGGTGTAATTTAAAACAGGCAATGTCAGCTCTTCATCTTTAACTTTTGGATATAAATTGATTTTAAAAGCATTGGAAATTATTGGATCAAATGAACCTACGATGGTGATCTCTTCTGTATGTTTCGTAGTCTGTGCATTTAATTGCACAGAGGAGAAGATAATTATCATCGAGCAAATTAAAATGATTCCTATGTTTTTGATCAATTGTTTTGTGAACATATTTTATTTATTTTCCTGTTCGTTAATTTTTTTCAATTTCTGCTTCGCGATATCAACCAGATCCTGTCCGGCATAATTATCAATAATACTCTGGAGCGTTTGTTTTGCCTGGAAACTATTATTTAATGCCAGGTAAACATCAGAAAGCAAAATAAATCCTTTGGCAACCCAATTATCATAATATGCATATTTATTAGATAAATCGAGAATAACCTTTTCGGCTTCGTCGTAATTCTTTTGGATGAAATAAATCTGTGCGATCATAAAACTTGATTCCGCACCTATTTCATTGGTGGCAAGTTGAGTGCTTATTTTGAATTCCTGCAACGCCTTTCCAAGTTGTTCATATGAATAATACGATTGAGCAAGTAGAAAGTGTGCTTCACTGATTTGATCGCTTGTTACGCGGTCACTTTTTAGTAAAGCATTAGCCGCATCAATGGTCAATGGATAATTTTTTAATAAATAATTGCAGCGCAACTTACCTTCGTAAGCCTCTACCATGCTTTCCTTATCCTCTGCCAGCTCTCCCAATAGATTATAATTTTTCAAGGCTTCGGCATAATTCTTTAAATTATAATTGATACGGGAAGCTTTTCTTAGGGCGATGGTAGTAAAACGCATCGGCGGCTTGGAAATCACATAATTATATCCTCTCAAAGCATCAATGAAATTTTCCTTCATGAACTCACATTCGGCCAGATAAAAATTAGAATTGAGCAGGTACCTGCCGTTTGGATAATTATTCAAATAAGTTTTAAATGATTTAAGTGCCACCTCATAATTCCCTTCCATGTATTGATTTTCTGCAGCCGTATAAGATAGAGAATCTTGTTCGGTTGGACGAACTGATGAGATGCCTAAACTGTTCGCAAACCTGAAATATTCATCCACATTATTCATGTCAACATAAATATTTCTTAAGCTGGCGAGTGCTTCTGTCGATTCGGCAGTTCCCTGATAATCGGAAATTACTTTCTTTAATGCGTTAATGGCCAGGTTATTTTTATTGTCGTTATAATAGATCAATCCACTGCGCAATAAAGCTTTCTTGGCATAAGCGCTATTGGGTTTTTCAGCCACTAATTTGTTGAAATACAGTAAGGCGCCATTATTATCATTCCTGATCAGGTAAGTAGTTCCAAGTTCATAAAGCGCATCGTCATAATATGAACTGCCACTATTTGTACTTACCAAGTTGCTTAAAGCTGTAATTTTATCACTATACCTGCTCAATGCTCCATAAGCCAAGGCTTTTTGAAAATTGGCATAATCGTTGGCAGACAAATTTAACCGGGAAGATGCCTCATAGCTGTTAATAGCTTCGGTGTATCGTTTGGTAATGTAATAACAATCACCAATTCGTAAATTTGCATCATTGATAAACTGCACACCAACTCCTTTTTGTGATCTCAGGAAATCACTGAAATAGCTAATAGCCTGATCATATTCTTTTTTGTCAAAATAAATATATCCCAGGTTATATTTTGTGATTCCATAATACTCCGAATCACGGGCGTCTTTATTTTTTAGGAAGTCATTGAAGTATTTATCGGCTCCCCAATAATTTTGCAACCTATAAAAAGCTTCACCGATCCAGTAATTGGATTCAGCGGCTATTTGCTTGTCGAAACTATTTTCGATGGTTTTTTTGAACAGTTCAATTGATTCGGCGTATTTTTTCTCATTAAATAATTGAACAGCGCTATAGAAATAAATTTTTTGATAAGATTGTACGAAATTCGGGTCCTTTGATTTTAGGCGATCAATCGACCCAAGAGCAGCCTTATAATTTTTGGTTGAAATATAAAGTTGGACCAAATAATTGTTGGCTTCATCTTTTCTGGGCGAGTTAGGATAGTCTGTCAGATATTGTTCAAGTGAATTTATTGCATTATTATAAGGGTCGTGCGAAAGTTCGATGCTCAATTTGGCGTAATTGAACAATGCTTCTTCTTTGATTATTTTATCGAAATCCATTTTAGAAGCAGTTAGAAATGCGTTACTTGCAAATTGTTTTTCATTGGTTTCCAAATAACATAAACCAAGATTATAATATGCATTTTGAGCCAGCAGATCTTTCTGTAAGGTCGCTTCCTGGAAGTACCCTATGGCATCTTTAAATCGGTTTAATTTCAAATAACAATAAGCTAACTGATAACCTAAATCGCGATCTGGTTTCTCTCTCGAATAACGGCTATAATCTTCAAAATAAGTTATGGCGCTAGCAAAATCACCAGTGTGGTAATAAACTCCACCCAGTAATTTAGCCATGTCGGCGCGCAGACTATTATTGGCAGTATGATAAAGGGTAGGGCCATCCTTCAATATCTTTTCGAATTCTTTTTGATAATAATAAATTTGAAGTAAGTAATATGGAACAATATTGCGATAAGTTTTATCGTCTTTCAAACTTTCAAAAACAGGCAAGGCTTTATCGTAATCTTTCTCTAGGTAAGCTAAATGTGCCACATAGTATTTTGCTGGGGGAGAATAAATTGAATTGGCGCTAATTACCTGATTAAAAGATAATCGTGCATTTTTTGTATCATCAAGTTTTAAATAACAATAACCTAATTTAAAATAATACTCGTCAAGTTCACTCTTCGATAAATCACTTCGGTCAACTTTCTGAAAGGATTCGAGGGCGGTTTTATAGGCTTTTTCGTTGAATTGATATTTCCCAAGCTGAAAATAAATTCGTTTGATTTTTGAACTGGTTGGGTATTTAGTGATGAAGTTTTTAAGTTTGAATTCCGTGTTTTTATGTTGAAGTTCGAGCGCACAGATGGCATCATAATAGGTTGCTTCGATGATGATCGACTGATCTTGATCGGTGGATTCGTTCATTATTTTTTCAAATATTGCCTGAGCTGAACCAAACTTTTCCTTTTGAAACAAATCAAGAGCCACTTTGAATGCAGCTTCAGGATCGTGATTCAGACCTGATTGTTGAGCAAAAAGCAGACTATTTGCAGCCAGAAAAATGAAAATTAACGAGAATTTCCAAGCTTTATACATGTTCAAATTTTTTATATCAAATAAAGGTAAATATTAAGATTAAATATGCTTTTACTGCAAAACTAATTTATTAACACCGAAGTATTAACATTTAACGATAAAAATGTTGGAATATTTTTACCGTTTTCTAAATAAATACACATTTGTTATTGAGCATCATAGTAGTTTCTGTAGTAAAAAATAATAAGGCTTTCTTTAAACATGAAATCCTCATGATCAAAAATGGCCTTATTAAAAATTTCCAGTCGTATAAGCGGGATCCTGTATCCCGCCGTGGCGGGACTTCTATCATTTATCTAGCCCTGTCATCGCTGGCAGGGTCTATCAGCCTACCCGCTCCGGTTTATGCAAGCATAATTTAGTGAGCAACTTCTATCCCGACAGTGTCGTGACCGGAGTATATTTGGCTTTTCAACCCATAAGGTTTACCCGAACGATAAGTTGCCTTACCGAACCGTGAGCTCTTACCTCACGTTTTCACCCTTACCCTTCGACAAGCTCAGGGCGGTTATTTTCTGTGGCACTTGCTGTTTCCGATATGATCGGAACCTTCCTGTTAGGAAGTATGGTGCTCGGTGTTGTCCCGACTTTCCTCTCTCCCGATCCCGAATAATCGGGTCGGGACAGCGATAGAACCGACTGAAAATCATTGCAAAATTAACATAATTTGAACAAATAGCCGATTCTAAATTTGTTTTACTACTTTTGTTAAAAAGAAACCTGAAATGAATCTAATGATGGTACTCCTCGGATTGATGGGTGGACCCGAATTAATAATTGTTGCTTTGGCAATAGCCGTATTGTTTGGAGGCAAACGAATCCCTGAGTTGATGAAGAGTATAGGATCTGGAGTTAAAGAACTCAAAAAAGTCACTGACAAAAATGACATCACAAAGGACATAAAGGAAATATCATCGGGGTTTAACAATCTGAAAACCGGGATCAAGGATATGACATCTCCCACCAGTTTTTTAAAGCGTGATAAGAAATAAGCAGTGTCAACTATAATTTACTGAAGAATTACTGATTTCAAAAAAATCAAATAATTGAAAGACTTAAGTGTAGGGAAAGAAGGGCCATTGATTTTTAAATTCGCGATGCCCATGCTGCTGGGGAATGTTTTCCAGCAATTATATAATGTGGTAGATAGCGCTATAGTTGGGAATTATATCGGAAAAGAAGCGCTGGCTGCAGTTGGGGCATCTTTTCCTATCATCTTTACTTTGATTTCCCTAATTATCGGAATAGCTACCGGCTCAACTATCGTAATTGCTCAATATTACGGGGCCAAGGATATGCCAAAAATTTTAAGGGCCATCGATACCCTGTATATATTTCTGTTTTTTGCCTCGATTATCGTGAGTGTGCTTGGGATCATTTTCGCCCCGCAAATATTTCGACTCATCAAGCTCCCAGAAGAAGTTTTACCAGGTGCAGTAACCTATTTAAGAATTTATCTGGCAGGCCTGGTACTGTTTTTTGGATTTAATGGAACCAGTGCTATTTTACGTGGTTTAGGCGATTCAAAAACACCACTTTATTTTTTAATTCTTGCCACTATCGCCAATGTAATTTTTGACTTTATGTTTGTATTGTGGTTCAAATGGGGAATTGCAGGAGTGGCTTTAGCAACATTACTATCCCAGGCAGGTGCATTCATAACCGCGATTATCTATTTAAATCGAACACACGAAGTAATCAATCTTTCGTGGCGAAAACTTGTTTTTGACAAGGTGATTTTTAAACAAAGTACACGAATAGGTTTTCCGATAGGTTTTCAGCAGGTCTTTGTTGCACTTGGTATGATGGTGATGTACTGGCTGGTAAATCCTTTTGGTACTGACACAGCAGCGGCTTATTCTGTAGTCTTCAGAATTGATGCTTTTGCATCGATGCCGGCCATGATGTTTGCTGCCGCTTTGTCAACCTTTGTGGGGCAAAACCTTGGAGCAAATAAGCCTGAGCGGGTTAAGAAAGGATTGATGGCAACTTTTTATACCACATCGGCCCTTGCATTGATTGTTGGCATCATTGCATTTAGTTTCAGCAGGCCACTGATGCATTTATTTACTTCCGATGAAAATGTGATTGTTATTGGAGTTCAATACCTGCATATCGTTAGTTTTTTCTACATCACTTTTACCGCAATGTTTACCATTGGTGCGGTAATGCGGGGGGCAGGCGATACGCTCATCCCCATGTTCATTACCTTTTTCGCACTATGGATTGTTCGGATTCCCGTATGTTATTATCTTTCATTAAAAATGGGTCCCGTTGGTATTTGGTGGGGAATCCCTATTGCCTGGATCATAGGGATGATTTTATCGTATCTCTACTATTTAACAGGCAGGTGGAAGACAAAAAATATTCTTCTCAGAAAAAACTGATATTAATTAACCTTAGTTCGATCTAGGCATTTCTCATAAAACTGGTACAGTATATCTGACGTTTAGCTTTTTGAGCTAATAAGAGGTTAGAGTTATGAATTATGAGTTATGAATGTGTCTTGAATCTTGTGTCTTGAATCTAATGTCTAACATATAACGTCTTATATCTTAATCTATTAAAACTCTTATGCCATAGGAAATCTGTATTTTAATGTTTTCTTATATCGAACTCACGTTAATTACTTAATCATAATATTCATACAGATGAACTTCTTTAAAATGAAGGTTCATTCCCTGGCCTTTTGCATTCACATAGGTCATTGTTTCTATTAAGCGCTGATTTTGATCAAAGGTTCGTTCAACCCGATGATTGATCTCCCCATTTTGGTTAAATTGCTCTTGCAGTATGATATTGTTTTTTTCATCATATTCAAGCTTGGTGGTATTTAGTTGGTAAGGGTCTTCTTCAATAAATTCCTCGATAAAACGACCGCGGTATTTTTGGTACTCAACTTTTTTAACTAATTGTTTTTTTGCATTATAGTACAATTCCTTTTCAACATTCCCTTCTTCATCATAGCGATATTTTTTTGTAGTTTCATTCCCTTCTTCCGCGGTCCAGTGAACTTCTGATTCTAATTTACCATCATTCATCGTGAACGATTTTTTTTCTGCTATTTCTTCATCTTCATTGTACTTACTGTACTCAACTAATTGATTGCCTTCAAATTTAAATGCTTCTTTATATTCAATTTCATCATCATCATTTTTGCAGAGTTTTTCAATCAGATGACCATCAGAATCATAATTAAAAATTGTTGTGTCAACAGATCCATCGAGATAATGTTTTTCTTCTTTAATTTTTTTCCCCTTGGCATCCCATTCAAAAAATGTTTTTTCGAGTAATTCTTCCTCACCGTCAAAGCAAGCTTCTTCAATTAATCTATTTTGATCATCATATTTGCTTTCTATTGTTTGATCTACAACTCCGGGAGGATTGTAGCTGATATCTTTGGTCGGGTTTCCTTGGGCATCATAAAATATTTCTTTGGTTAGCAGATTTTGTTTAGGTTCTGTTTGACCACTGTTCATGTCAAGATTATAGATTCGCTCAATAGAAATTTGTTTGTTCATATTCAATTTTTTTATTCATTTTAGATTGGCTAAATTTACGGTTTTAATTCATTCCTGTAAAAAATCTCATCATGAAAAAAACCACTTTTCTCCTTGTTGTAATATTTTGGACCCTTGTTTCAGCAACTGCTGTTCAGGCTCAGTTATACAATTTAAAATCGCCCGATAATTCAATCGAATTAACAGTTATCATTGAAAATGATATTCATTATTCAATTAAAGTTGATGGTAAGGATGTACTTGATTATTCCCGTATATCGCTCACGGTTGACGATAAGGTGCTAGGGAAACTGCCTGTTGTTGTTCAGGTGATCAGGGATGAACACCATGAAATTCTGAAGCCGGTAGTTGCGGTAAAAAGTGCCGAGATTATTGATAATTACAGGTCGGTAGATTTTGTTTTTAAAGAAAAATTCCGGATAGAATTCCGCGCTTATAATGAAGGGGTCGCCTATCGGTTTAAAACAAATTTCAAGAATGATATTAAGATTAAATCAGAAGAAGCGGATTTTAGTTTTCCCAACGATTTTATGACATATTTCCCGGAAGAAACCAGCTTTCATTCGCATAATGAAAGATATTATAAGAACTATAAAATATCTGAAATAACGGAAGAGAAATTTTGTAGTTTGCCAATGCTGGCCGAAGCTGAAAATGGAGTGAAATTAGTGATTACCGAATCGGATCTGAGTGATTATCCCGGCATGTGGCTCAAACCTTCTAATGGAAAATTTGAACTGAGCGGGATTTTTCCGGCCTATCCCAAAAAGGTAGTTCAGGAAAATGACAGAAGTGTGAAAGTTGTTGAAAGGGAGGATTATCTTGCTATTACAAAAGGTAAAAGAACTTTCCCATGGCGGATTGTTGCGATTGCAAAATCGGATGCCGACTTAATCACCAACCAACTGACTTATATCTTGGCAAAACCATCGCAGATTGAAGATCCAAGCTGGATTAAACCGGGGAAAGTAGCCTGGGATTGGTGGAATTTCAACAATGTTTATGGGGTGGATTTTAATGCCGGTGTAAACACCCTAACCTATAAATATTATATCGATTTTGCTGCAGAATATGGAATCGAATACATCATCATGGATGAAGGCTGGTATGTGCTGGGCGACTTGACAAAAATAGTTCCTGAAATTAATATGGATGAAATAACCTCTTATGCAAAATCAAAAGGTGTTGGAGTTATTTTATGGGTAGTTTGGAAAACACTCGACGATCAATTAGAAGAATCATTGGCCCAATTTGATAAATGGGGCATCAAAGGAATTAAGGTTGATTTCATGCAACGCGACGATCAATGGATGGTCAATTATTACGAACGGATTGCGCGCGCAGCTGCTGAGCATCATCTGCTGGTTGATTTTCATGGAAGCTATAAACCTTCGGGATTGCAACGTACCTACCCAAATGCGTTGACACGAGAAGGTGTAAAAGGAATGGAAAATACCAAGTGGACGGATGCGCAAAGCCCCACACATGATGTTACCATCCCATTTATCCGCATGCTGGCCGGCCCGATGGATTATACCCCGGGAGCCATGATAAATGCTCAGCAAAAGAATTTTCACATCTCATGGAACAGACCAATGAGCATGGGAACCCGTTGTCATCAAATGGCCATGTATGTAGTGTTTGAAAGCCCGCTTCAAATGCTTGCCGATAATCCTTCAAATTATATAAAAGAAGATGAGTGTACCCGATTTATTTCAAAAATTCCCACCGTTTGGGACGAGACCATAGTGCTTAAGGCAAAAATAGGGGAGGTCATTACCATTGCACGAAGAAATGGGAACGATTGGTATATTGGAGCAATGTCGAATTTGGATCCAAGAAGTATACAGGTTGATTTTTCCTTTTTACCGGAAGGTAAATATAAGATTCAAATTTTTCAGGACGGTAAAAATGCGCATCGATACGCGAGCGATTATAAAACCTTAAATGGATTTGTAAGTAAAGATGATTTGTTTACAATCGAACTTGCTCCCGGTGGAGGATGGGCCGCGATTTTGACTCCTGTGGATAAATAAGCTTATTGGAAAATTCAGGGATGGCGTCCCGACTAAGTCGGGACGCCATCCCTGAAACAAAAAATAATTGAGTTTTATCCAACTGAGAATAGTAATTTTGTACACTGAACGAAAATGCAATAAACTAAAAATACTATGGGATTGAAAGTAGGAGACCGGGTAAAATTTTTAAATGAATCAGGTGGAGGGATCGTAAGCAAGATTTTAAACCCGAAAATGGTGAATGTTGCAGTGGAGGATGGTTTCGATATTCCTACTATGATCACCGAATTGGTAGTTGTTGAACAAGGAGGACATGCCGAAAATATGTTCAGGGAAGATTTTAAAGTCGACCTTTCCTCAAATAATTATGCCGAAGAAAACCAGGAATCAGAAACCCATTTGCTTAAATTAAACCAGGTTACTGATGAAGCTGAAGGTGTTTACCTTGCCTTAGTTCCGCAGGATCAAAAATGGATGATCACTGGGGTCCTGGATGTTTATATTGTGAATCATACCCCATTTGATATTTTATATAATTTAATGCTGAAAGATTCAAAAGGAGGATATATCGGCTACGATTATAATTCGATAGAATCCGAATCTGCTTTACTCATCAATAGTCTTGAAAGAGAAGAAATGGAAGCATGGAAGGAAGGGGTCGTTCAGATTCTTTATCACAATATGAAATCGGGAAGTGCCATGATGCCTGCCAATGCGGTTTTCAGAATTAAAAGCAATAAACTGAATAACGAAAATAGTTATCATTATTCCGCTTTAGTAAAACAGAAGGCTTTGGTTTTTTCTTTAAACGAAATGCTTAATCAGGAAAAGTTTGGAACGGAACAGTTTAAAGGGGAGGATAAGGAACCTAAGATTGTTAAAGCAGCCGAAAAAAAAGAAATTCCGTTGATTGACAGGCATCAGATTTTACCGAGAATTGCCGAGGTGGATTTGCATATTGCCGAATTGATCGACAATATTTCGGGAATGGAAAGCCGTGATATGTTCGCTTTGCAAAAAAGATATTTTCAAGATTGCCTGGATAGTGCGATCCTTCATAATTATAAAAAAGTCACTTTTATTCATGGAGTAGGTAATGGCATTCTGAAAAATGCGATCATAACGATTTTAAAGGACTATGAAAGTGTTGAAACCCATACTGCTTCAATCTCAAAATTTGGACTTGGAGCCATCGATGTGATAATTAAACCCTGGGAGTAATTATTAGGGTTGTTTGGTTAGCAGGCTGGTAATTATAATAATCAAACCGGTTATTACATTCACATATATTACCAGTTTCCGGAATTGTTCCTGATGAATTTTTTGGGCTATTTTATTTCCCCAACCCGATCCGAGTATTAACAAAGGCAAGGCAAAGGCTGTGAATTTAATTGTTTCAGGGGTCAGGAATCCCCTGACATAAAAAGCTACTGAAGCGAATAACGAAGTGAAAACCGTGAACCAGGAAAAAATCCCGCGGAATATTTCTTTGTTATACCCTTTGCGACTCATTGCAATGACCAATGGCGGGCCTCCAATTGAAACACTGCTGGTTAAAATCCCGCTTAAAAATCCTGCAAAAAATACTGGTAATTTGATGCGCTTTTTTGCCAGTCCAACCCCTTTCAGTAATTTTAATGAAAAAATAATGACAATAATTCCGGTTATGATCTTCAATGTATCTTCATGCATAAATTCCAATGCGTAAATCCCTAATGGGATTCCTCCAAGACTGGCAATAAACATCGGGACAATATAATACCATTTCGCCTTCTCCTTAAGACCGAATAAAATATAAGCACTGGTTACCACATTAAATAATGCAAAGGCTGGAACCAACATGCTCATCGGAAAAATAAGTGAAAGCAGAGGAACTGCAATTAAAGCAAACCCGAATCCTGTTATCCCTTTGAGCATGGATGCTGCAAAAATGATGATGACGGTGACTACAATTGTGATGAAAGCTAAATCAAACATGGTTTAAAAAAGAAAAAAGCTATTGTTTCAAATATAAATTCTTTGCAAAATTACTACGAAAATCAATGGATTGGCTAATTTAATTCCTTAAATTTTATTAAAATTTTGTTACAGAAAGAGCCATAAAACGAGAATAACCCTGTTTTATCGATCAATGAATTTAATCGTCGGATAAAGGTCTTAGAGATGCCTACGAAAAATTAAGCTCCAGCTGGTGCGGGCATGTTGTCCATGCCTTATCTTTTTAAGCAACAAAAAGATTGTATATTTGCGATGCCAATTGTTACAAATAAAAATAATGAAAAATGTTAACAAAAATATTTATGGCTACTATTTACTACTTATATTTCTTTATAGTTGTAATACGATTGGTTTAAGCCATAATAATTCATATGACTACGTCATAAAGGATTTGTATTTAGATCGCAAAGTGGATTATCCAGGTCCTGATAATCTTGTAATTGAAATAAAAGTATTTAATAAAAAAGTATTGGAATCAATTAAGCAGGGGAATATTAATGCCTTTCGCCTCAAGACCAGTATAACAAATGAGAAAGAACATGTATTTATCAAATATATGAATAGTAATATTTGTAAAATCATATATGCGACATCTTATTTCATTGAGAATAATAGCAATACAATATTAAAAAAATTAGATTATGAAATATTTTTTAATGATCAGTTAATAAAACGTAAAGATTTATAAAGCATTTAAACCCTCAGCTCAAGCAGGTGCAGACATGTTGTCCGTGCCATTTTTTTAAAGATAGCAACAGAAGCCCGGACGTGGACGTCCGCGTTAGCTGTTAACGATAATTTTTTTTTAGGACTCTTTAAACATTTCAGGCTGGTTGCTGACTTTGAAATTAAAGATGTCGTTACGCGAATAGTGGCCAATTACATCAAAATCCATTTTATATTTGCTGATTTCACCTAAATCCAACTCTGCAGTCAAAACACCTTCTTTTCCAAAAAGCGGCCCGGAGATTACTTCCCCGCTTGGCGCAACAATGATGCTTCCTCCGGCTGAAAGCATTTCAGGTTCTTCTTCAACCAATATTTGATATTTTTTCGGATAATCGGCCTTAGTAAAAAATTGATTGCAACCCAAAACATAACATCTGCCTTCCAAGGCAATGTGCTTCATGGTGTCGGTCCAGGATGAGCGTGCATCGGCAGTTGGGGCCAAATAAATTTCAATGCCTTTTTGGTACATGCTCATCCGTGCTTCGGGCATATAGTTTTCCCAACAAATTAAGCCACCCAATTTACCAATTTTGGTATCAAATGTAACCAGTGAACTGCCATCCCCTTCACCCCAAATCAGGCGCTCAACACCTGTTGGCTTTATTTTTTGATGTCGACCTAAAAATCCATTTTTTGGGGAGAAATAAAACATGGAACAATAGAGGCTTCCATTATTGGCTTCCCTTTCTGTTGCCCCTATTACAAGGTAAACCTTGTATTTTTTGCTGATATTTTCTAATCTAATAAATTGTGGGCTACCAATCTCAAGGCTGTTTTCAAGGTAAGTTTTATACAATTCACGACCCTCGTTTGTCCGTTTCCCGACATTGGCCCCAAAACTAAAACCACGCGGATAACCGGGAATAAAGGATTCGGGGAAGAGGATGAGTTGACTTCCGTTTTTTGCATTTTCTTCAACAAGCCTTTCAACTTTGTCGATGGTTTTGTCGATGTTGAAAAATACGGGTGTTGCCTGGATTACGGCGGCTTTTATTTTCATTTTTTATATATTAGAATCAAGATTCAAGACACAAGATAAATTGATAACTCATAACTTATAACTCCTTTTCTACATTTTACTTATCGCAGTATACAATTGATCCATCGCCCTAACTACTATTGACTTTGGACAACCTACGTTCATTCTTTGAAATCCTTCACCACCCGATCCAAACATCGATCCTTTGTTAAATCCCAGTTTTGCTTTTTCAATCAGGAACTTGCTTAATGCTGGTTCATCCATGCCCAGTTCCCTGAAATCGAGCCATAATAAATAAGTTGCCTCGGGCTTAATTAGCTTAATTTGTGGGAGATTATTTAAAAGAAAATCATTCACATATTTCACATTTTCAGCGATGTATGAATTTAATTCATCAACCCATTTTGCACCATATTTATAAGCTGCTTCCAGTGCAATACCTCCAAAAATATTCCCCATGCCCAGATGCAAAATATCGATCTGTTTTTGAAGCTTGCCAAGCAGATCAGCATTTTTTGATACAACGATCGATGTGCTTAATCCGGCTATATTAAAGGTTTTGCTTGGGGCTAAATAAGTGATGGTTCTTTGAGCAATTTCTTCCGAGATTGATGCTATCGGAATATGTTTGTACCCGGGTAAAATTAAATCAGAATGAATTTCATCAGAAAGGATAATCACCTCATGTTTAATGCATAAATCACCAATTTTCTTTAAATCATCGTATGACCATACCCTTCCAACCGGATTATGAGGATTACAGAGAATAAATAAACGGGCGTCTTTCAATTTATTTTCAAGATCGGTAAAATCAAATTCATAATTTCCCTCATTATTCAATTGTAACTGGTTAAACAAGAGTCCACGACCATGATCTGTCACGGCAGGGAAGAAGGGGTGATAAACAGGAGGCTGAATTAAGATTTTATCATCAGGTTTGCTCAACGCAATGACGCTCATATTAATTGCAGGAACTATTCCCGGTGTGAATTTGATCCATTCTTTTTCAATCTTCCAGCCATGCCTTTGATCCATCCAATCAATGATAGATTGATTAAACGAATCGGGTCGGATGGTATAACCTAAAACCTGATGATCCAGTCTTTTTTTGAGGGCATCAATAATAAATGGAGGAGTGGCAAAGTCCATATCGGCAACCCACATGGGTATTAGATCGGTTGCTCCAAAAACCTGTTGTGTAATATCGTGTTTTATAGAATTCGTGTTCTTTCTGTCGATTATTTGATCGAAATTATGGGCCATGCTTTTTTTGAAGCAAAAGTAGGAAAACTTTGGATAAAAAATTTGGTTTTTTGGAATGGGATGTCGTCCCAATCTCGCCAAAAGCCAGTCGGGAAGTCATCTCACCTCAACGAAAAGAATTCACCCCAAATCACAACTAATATTTTACGTCATTTACCCGACATTTCTCTAATTTATCGCTATCTAACTCTATAAGTTGTTTTTCCTATAATCGGAATACCTGACTCTGTTAATCCTTCTGCACGAACTTCTATTGTGGTACTTTTATCAGCATTATAAAAACTTACACTGACCTTATTATTTTCATCTAGGTAAATATAAGGTTCCCAATGGATTGTTGTTCTTAAGTCGGGTGTTTTATTTTCAGGTTCTGAATGATCATATTTAGGAGAATAAAATTGGCGCTGTTTGAAATAATCGTTATTTCCAAGATGTTTATTGGATATGGTTTTCTCCAACTTCTTTAGACCATATCCTGCCTGCTTACTTAGAATGCTAATTACTCCTGAGCCCCCTCTTACACCGAACATTGCTAACTCAGCTCCACTTTTTAATATTTCTATTTTGTCCACCTCTTCTACTGGGAAATCATATATTCGATCTCTTCCAACAGGCATTCCATCTAATAACCATAGGGGCTCGGAACTTTCAGATAGACTTTTTGGCCCCCTAATTTGGATAATTATATTTGGCTCCCGGCCAATTATTTGTAATCCTGCAAACCTGCCACGTAAGAATTCAATTAGATTCGTATAACCAAATTCATTACCAGTCATTTCATAGGTGTCACTTTTCTTTGGGGTGCCGTAAATTCTTACATGTTCATCTTTTGGTTTGACAATGATTTTATTGGCAACTTTTTCAAATTCTTCAAGCATAATTGTGTCATTTAAACCATAATGGGCCTTGATCATATTTCTATAATAAGCTTCATTTTGGATATCATCAATAAGAGCTTTATTTAACAAATTATGTGAACTTGTGTTTATGTTAACATTAGGTGGTGGATTTATAATTGAGTCGGTATATAAACGTAATCTTTCAATAATGCTGAATTCGTTCTCAACAGGGAATGTAAAACTTAAAGCTGCATCAGCACTATATTTCCATTTGAAATCACGCCAGCCTTGGGTCATCAACAATAAATCCAATTTATCAAGTCTATCTTCATTATCAGGATCAAAATAATAACCTGATTGCTCAATATGGCCAAATACCTCCGATTCGAGCAAAAAGTAAGAAGCAATATTTGAGGCGTATTTATTGGCATTTTCACTAATTAATTGATCAATGACCGTAAGTGAAATATTAGCATTTGCTTCTCCTTCATAATCACCTTCCAAGTTAATTTCAAGATTGACTTTAGAACGGATTGAGTAATTAATGCTATCTGATGTAATATTCAATTTTACGTCTTGGAATTTAGGAATAAATACCAAACGTTCATTTAGGGGAAGTTCATTCATTGTATTCAGGGTTATTTTGGCTATTCCCATAGGCATTTCAAATATTGGAATGATAAGGGTATCGGAAAGCGATTTTATTGTTATACGGGTATTACTGATCAATTTATTGCACGTACTCTTGATAATAAATTCTTTCCCAATAAATGTTGGCAAACTTTCTGGATTGGTGTTGATGCAAACGATGATATGATTATCATAAACATAAGGGATGCTAATACAAATTCCTGATGCAAAAATCTTCGGCAGAGGAATTGAAAAGATATAATCTTCTTCAGTCTTACCTCTTGCATAATAACTAAGCTCTTTTTGGGGAGTAAATGAGAATTTCCCCATCCCAAAATGAGTACTTTCAAATGGCAGGATTGTATCATTTTCAGAACTAATAATATATCCCGATACACCTATATCGTTGCCCTCTGTATTTATAGCTTTAAATGCAACTGTTGAACTTACCTGATCTAGCAATGAACCACCTTCAGGAAAAAATTGTAGGTCTATGCCTGCATTATAATAAGTTGGTTGATAAACAAGTGAGTCATTAACGTTGTTCAAACTACTAATTATATTAATTGTTTTGTAAAAAATATATTCTTCAAAGTTTCGCATCCAATTAGTATAAGCCCTTAAATAATAAGTTCCTGAAATCAGGCTATCCTCTAGATGGAAATCACCATTCCCTTTCCCTTCGAAAATTTGAATATTCTGACGTTGGATGATTTCTTTGGATGGAGAGATAAGTTCTACATACAAATTATTGCTGTGCGATGTAAGGATGTTATTTTCGGCGTTCACCAGATAAGTTTTGTACCAAATGTCCTCACCAGAAAGATAATTAAGTCTATCGGTATGAAGATATACTTTTTCGAGCATTAATGTCGTATCAAAAGGTTGATCAAAATCGATTCTTATCAGTCCTGTTTGCTGACCATAAATGCAAATATTTGAAAACAGGATGATTGTCAAAATAATTTTTATTTTCATGATATGGTTCATGTTAAATTAAAGCAAATTTGGTAATCATAATGAGATAATTATGGCATACTACAAATGAAAAATTATTTGAAATATCTATTATTTCTTATAAGGCAAATACTCATAAGGTAATAAATCAGCCACTCTTTTTTCCGACATTTGACCTGACCATTTTACGGTTTTTGGATCATAATACCCATCTTTATCAATTTTGGTACAATCTTCTTGTTGCATCAAATATGATTTTTCAGAAGGCCTTGCATCACCGTAATAGGTTGTTGATTGATTCATATCCCCAAAATAGGTTGTTGATTGATTCATGTCTCCATAATATATTATTGCACCTGGACTTAAACAAATTATTTTTTCTCCGGTAGGCAAATCTGTGATTACCTCATTCAGTTTTATCTTTTTATAATTGGTATAAAATAAAGTAAATCCATCTTGTTTTAAACTATTGTTCCAAATGGAACGAATAAGGTGTAATCGTGAACCTTTATAGGTTTGAAATCTTCGTATCAAATTTTTTTCTCTTTTATCGGCATTATCAACGGGTAATTCTTCGAAATAATAGTTTCCCGTATATTCAACATTATCTTCAGATGCTTTAAAATTTTCAAGATAATAGATAATTCGATATCCAAGAGCGGAGTTGTTAATCATGATAGGTTCAGTGGCGCTTGCATTTAAGGTATTAGTGCTTTTATCATAAAAAAAATTCAAGACTTCAGGGTTCATAATTTCTGTTTCTGCAGCATTGTTGCTTGTACCTAAAAAATATGCTTTGAACATCCTTAGTTTCCTTTTAGTAGGTAAATTATCAGCAAGTATTTCAATATCAGCAAGCATATAAATGTTTTTTTCGAGAGAAATAGTGATTTCACTATTGGAACTATAATTGGTTAAGGTTTTGGTTTTATAACCAACAGAACTTACAATAAGGGGCTTGTTTGAAACGTCAGTAAGTTTAAGAACAAAATATCCATTTATATCAGAAGTGGTTCCATTTAAAGTTCCTTCAAAAAAAATATGTGCAAAAGGAATGGACTCTTTTGTATCTGCTTCGATGATCCTTCCTTTTATATCAATCTCTTGGGTCGAATTATTTTGAGACGATAATATAATGGGAGAGTACAACAGTATTAATGATATGAAAAATTGTAGTATTTTGAACATATCTGCTCGATTAAAATTAAAATTTGAATTTAGTTAAATATATTCAAAGAATCAGGTTGAATTTGTAAAAAAATACATTCTCAGTATCTTAAAATTTGCTCGGTTTTTGAAGTCTAACCTTTGGTTCTCATAATAAATAGAATATTAGAGCTAAATTTTGAATTATTTTTTATATGCATTATATGAATAGATAAGCTAATATGGCTAATAATGAAAAAAATATAGGCGAAACAATCCTAATTAAGAATAAGTTCATATTAGTAACTAGCATAAATTGGAATACTGTTTTTTCTAATTTTACATCTTCTTGATCGGATTTCTATTTATTAAATTGATTGTTTGTGGAAAGGCGAAAATTTATAAAAGTTGGTGCATTGGGATATGGTGGAATAATTGCGGGTAAATCCTTGCTCGCTAAACTGATGACTTCGGCACAAATCAAGAAACTTGCCTCCACTTTTTCGGGAGATGAAAGAATGGTTCGGGTTGGGTGTCCTTCGCACAACTGCGGTGGCAGGTGTTTGTTAAAAGTTTATGTTAAAGAAGGAGTTATTACCCGAATTGAAACTGATGATCGTCCGGGAGATGATATCAGTGATCCGCAATTACGAGCCTGTATTCGTGGTCGTGGTTATCGTCCTCGTCAAAATCATGCCGATCGGTTAAAATATCCTATGAAAAGGGTTGGAAAGCGGGGAGAGGGTAACTTTGAACGCATTAGCTGGGATGAAGCCACTGATCTGATGGCCAAAAATATCAATCGTATTAAAGAAAAATACGGCAATGAAGCTCTATATATTCCATATGGAACAGGCGGATACAATCAAACCTGTGGAAAATGGCCTGCCGATCGATTACTCAATTTGTACGGCGGGGCGCTAGGTTATTATAATTCGTATAGTTGGGCGTGCATTAATCTGGCTACACCAACGGTTTATGGAACTAGGGTAACCGGAAATCAGCGTCAGGATTGGCTCAACTGCAAGTATATTTTGATGTGGGGATGGAATCCCGCTGAGCTGCGAGACGGAACAAATACCGAATATTTTTTACGCAAAGCACGTGAGAATGGTGCTAAACTGGTTTGCATTGATCCTCGGATGACCATGAGTGCAGTTTCACTGGCCGATGAATGGATCCCCATTCGTCCGGGAACAGATATGGCGATGATGAGTGCAATGGTATATGTGTTGATCACGGAAGATTTATTGGATAAGCATTTTATCGCCAAATATTGCATCGGTTTTGATGAAACTCAAATGCCGGAAGGTTTCGAAAAAGAAGAAAGTTATAAAGAATATATTCTCGGAATCCGGGATCATCATCCTAAGACTCCAGAATGGGCTGAAGAAATTACGGGCATTCCGAAGGAAACCATTACACGAATTGCACGGGAATATGCCAATACAAAACCGGCCATGCTTTATCAGGGATATGGTATGCAGCGGCGTGCCTATGGTGAACAAGTTGTTCGTGGTGGTTGCGTACTTGCTGCTATAACCGCTAATGTCGGGATTTCCGGAGGATGGGCCAGCGGGATCGCCCTTCAGGCAGATGATGGTGGCCCATTCTGGAATGTTTTCCCTACCTTAAAAAATCCTGTTAAAGCGAAAATTCCATGTTTTTTATGGTCAGAAGCTGTCATCCGTGGGAAAGGTATGGGAGCTGAAGATGGCGTTACCGGTGTTGATCGATTAAGTACGGATATTAAAATGATATGGGCCGTTGCCTCAAACGCCATCATCAACCAGCATGGAAATATCAACCGTTCCATAGAAATAATCAAAGATGAGTCGAAAGTTGAATTTTTTGTGGTTCAGGATAATTTTTTAACGGCAACTGCCCAATTTGCAGATTTATTGTTACCGGCTTGCACGCAGTTTGAAACCTGGGGGATGGAAGACGGTTGGAAATATGGGGATGAGTTAATTTTACAACCTCAAATTTTGGAAACACCCTGGGAAACAAAAAGTGATTATGCCATCTGTGCGGCAATTGCCGAAAAACTAGGAATTGAAGAAGAATATACTCAGGGACGCGATGAAAAACAATGGATCGAACATTTGATTGGAGTTTATAAATCTTCTCGTTTTCCGGATATCCCAACTTTAGCAGAGATGGAAGAAAGCAATGTAGGTGTTTATTCACTTCCTGTTACTGAACCTAAAGTTGCCTTTGTCGATTTCAGGAAAGATCCTGAAAAATATCCTTTACAAACCGAATCCGGTAAAATTGAAATTTTTTCGAAACAATTGTTTGAGAAAAATAATCCTGCCGAAATTCCTGCTGTTCCAAAATATATACAGGAGTGGGAAAGTCCGTTCGGCGCTGAAACTGAAAAATTTCCATTGCAGGTGATCGGACCTCATTATATGCCAAGGGTACATTCAACACACGACAATAACAATTGGTTAAGCGAAGCATTTCCTCAGAGGATTTTTATCAATGAAATAGATGCAAAAACGCGAAAAGTGAAGGATGGCGACCTGGTGAAAGTTTATAATGATAGGGGGGCCGTGATACTTCCTTGCCGGATTACCAGAAGAATTATGCCGGGGGTGATTTCTATTCCTCAGGGTGCCTGGTGGAAACCTGATAAAGATGGGAATGATTTAGGAGGATCAATAAATACATTGACTTCTGAACGATGGACACCAATGGCCTTTGGCAACGCACAACACACAATCATGGCCGAAGCCATAAAATTTAAAGCATAACATGGAGAGATTGGCTTTTTATTTCGATTCGCGTAATTGCTCAGGTTGCAAGACTTGTCAGGTTGCCTGTAAGGACAAGAATGATCTTGCAATTGGCACGCTTTGGCGACGAGTTTATGAAGTAAGCGGAGGAGATTGGGAACAAAAAGGAAATGCCTGGCTACCTCATATTTATGCATATAATATTTCACTTTCGTGTAATCATTGCGAGGAACCGATTTGTATGAAAAATTGCCCTTCTTCAGCCATTAAGAAACGGGAAGATGGCATTGTGACGATCGATCAAAGTATTTGTTTGGGTTGTAAATATTGTTCATGGGTTTGCCCTTATGGGGCACCTCAATTTAATGAGGAAAAAGGGGTGATGGGAAAATGTGATTTATGTATCGACTATGTTGATCAGGGGAAAAACCCAAGCTGTGTGGATGCTTGCCCAACACGAAGTCTGGATTTTGGAGAATATTCAGAATTGGTTGAAAAATATGGAGAAAAGGAACATATCTATCCCTTGCCAAATCCTGAAATCACACGACCATCATTGGTAATCAACCCTCATAAAGATGCCGATATGGATAAAAAAATGAATCCTGAAGTTGTAAATATGGAGGAAGTAAAACATGCATAATGGCGAATGGTCGTTAATCTCGTTTACATTATTGAGCCAACTGAGTGTAGGCCTGGTATTGGCTCTAGGTTTTATGTATTTTATGCATCAATCATTTTTTACTGGTTTTGCTACAGGTTTAAGTTTGCGATCACCCGAATTGATCATCTTAATAATGATAGTCTTTGCGACACTACTTTCCTTTTTTCACCTCGGCAGCCCGCAACATTCTTATAATTCCCTAAATAACCTGCAAGGATCATGGATCAGCAGGGAAATCTTAGCACTATCAATGTTTGGATTTGGGATGCTATTATTTTTAATAAGCAGATCCATGGATTGGCCCATTAGCCTTTCTCGATTTTTCATGATTTTTAGCATGATAAGCGGAATATTGCTCATTTTGGCCATGTCTGGGATCTATATGATTAAAACAGTTCCAAGTTGGAATACCTTTTTTACACCTCTAAGTTTTATTGGTTCAACTTTTTTACTGGGATCGGTCGGAATGGTTATTTTTATGATGCTTTCGGGTAACATGAGTTTGAATCAAAAGTTCCTATCGCAAATTCTCATATTTATGCTGATCGTCATGGCAGTTTTAATCATGGCCGGTGGATTTCATCAATATCACTTATCACAATTGAAATTTACCGGAATTGAGCAGACGATATTTAATAAAGGAGCATTTTTCTTCCTTTTCATCATTCGTATGGTTTTACTCTTTGCAACAATGATTGGTCTGAGCTACCTGCTTAAAGTCAATACTCAAATTGACATGCATATTGCTAATATTCAAACATGGTTCATCCTAATTTCTTTACTCATTTTAATTGAAGAAATTATGGGACGGTATCTGTTTTATATCAGCTACTTCAGGGTTGGAGTATAGACTGCGATTTACGGATAAGCTATTAACAGCTTCAATTTGAAAACCTGCTTGGAGCAGGCAAGGGTAATTTGCAGATGTGTTTAAGTGTTAATGTGTTTAGGTGTTTATGATTTTAGACTATTGTATTTCAATCGTATAACTATTGTATTACAACTGTATCACTACTGATTGTCTATTGAATGTCAAAATAAAACACATAAACAATCAGCCTACTTCCCCAAATAAGTTTCAGTATCCGTAATCTTCGCATAAGCTCTCAAGGTTGCTAATGCTACATAATGAACATCCTTTGCTTTAACGACATGATCCCCGAATTTTTGATCTTTGGTTGTGCAGGCATCTTCAATTACGGTACATTTAAAACCGTAATCAGCCCCGGCACGGGTGGCAGCTTCAAGGCACATGTTGGTTTGCATGCCAACCAAAACCAAATCCGTA
>PHDM01000171.1 GCA_002840985.1 Bacteroidetes bacterium HGW-Bacteroidetes-17 | reverse complement strand
ACGGTTTGCGGTTTAATATATGACCCTGAAGAAGGTGATCCTGATTCAGGCATTGCCCCCGGAACTGCCTTTGAAGATATCCCTGATAACTGGACCTGTCCAGTATGTGGGGTTACGAAAGATGATTTTAGACCGATAGAATATTGAATTGATTATTGATTATTGTAAAATTTTAAGCTTCACAAAATCAACATAATTTAAATCAAAACCTATTAACTTTTGAACCTCTAAACTTCTGAACTTTTGAGCTTTTGAACTCCTGAACCATTGATCATTTGAACCGCTGATCATTCATCACTTAAAAATAATCATTCCATACCAATCATTTCGTAAATTTACAATTCAATTTGCGGTTGAAGATGAAGCTCATTTTATCACATATCCTTACTCCTGTTTACTTTGTTGTTTTTGGTTTCTTGGTTGTAATATTTCAACCAATTCAAATTATTTGCAGAAATTTTTGGGGATATCAAAGCCATAAAACAAGTGTTGATATCCTAAATCTCTGGTTATTTAAAAGCCTTAAAATTGTTGGAGCAAGGATTATTATTGAAGGATCATTTGATTTTCCAACAAATCGCCCGTTGATAATTGTTGCTAATCATCAAAGCACTTATGATATTCCTGCAATTTATTGGCTTTTTCGCAAAAATCATCCCAAGTTCATTGCAAAAAAGGAGTTGGGAAAATACATTCCAAGCATTTCGTATAATTTACGCCATAGTGGTGCCGCCATTATCGACCGTAAAAACCCCACTCAGGCAATCAAGGAGATTATTAAACTTGGACGGCTCATCGAATCAAAAAACTATTCAGCTTGTATTTTTCCTGAAGGAACCCGCAGTCGAACCGGTAAATTAAGATCCTTTCAATCGGGAGGAATTAAAACGCTTTTAAAAGTTTCACCTTCTGCATTAATAGTCCCATTCGCGATTAATGGAAATCATAAATTACATCAATACGGTAAATATCCGCTAAGCTTTGGTGAAACCTTGAAGTTTACTGCTCTGGAGCCTATTGAACCAAATCAGATTCCGGCTGAGGAATTAGTGCTTAAAATTGAACAGGAAATTTCAAAAATTATTGGTGATTAAACATTAGCTTCAAACTAAAAGCCAATAGCTAACGGCTAACAGCCCCTATTTTTTATTGTTCATATCATCTGGAACAAATATTCTAGACTTTCCCTATATTTACATGATAAACAAACCTATGTCAATGATGAAAACACTTCTTTTAAGTCTATTAATTTCCCTTACTTTGATTTCATGCCAAAATAAAGATTCAAAAAAAAACAGTACCGACCAGCCTGAAAATAGTCAACTGGCTCAGGATGTAGTTAATGAAACACTAAGATCGTGGAAAGCATACAAGGAGTATGCATGGGGACATGATGCCTTGGCCCCCCTTTCAAAATCGTTTACCGACTGGTACAGCGAACCGCTCTATATTTCACCTATTGATGCTTACAGCACGCTCTACTTGATGGGATTAATGGATGAAGCAAAGGAAATTGAAAATTATGTGGTCGATTCATTAAATTTTGATAAAAATATAGATGCAAAAATATTTGAAGTGAACATTCGGATCTTGGGTGGTTTGCTATCGATGTATGAATTATCAGGAAATCCAAAGGTTTTAGATAAAGCAAGAGATTTTGCCGATCGAATGATGCCTGCATTTAATACAAAAACCGGAGTTCCTAAATATTGGGTAAACCTTAAAACCGGAATTGCCAGAGGCGACACCGTGAATGTTGCTGAAGCCGGAACCTATACATTCGAAATGGGCATGCTAAGCTATTATACCCAGGATCCAAAATACTATCAGGCTGGAAAAAAGGCAACACTAGCTATTTACAATCGACGTTCAGACATCGGATTGATAGGAGATGTAATTGATGTTGAAACAGGTGAATGGGTATCCGAAACAAGCCATATTTGCGCAGGGGTTGATTCTTATTACGAATATCTGTACAAAAGTTACCTCATGTTTGGCGATTCCGAATTAGGCAAAATATGGGATGAAAGTATCATTGGGATTCACCAATATTTAGCTGAGGAGTTTGAAGGAAAACTATGGTACGGACGTGTTAATATGAATACAGGCGAAAGAACCAGTTCAGTCGTTACTTTATACGATGCATTCTTTCCTGCCATACTTGCACTATCAGGTGATATGGAGCGTGCTAAAAATAATCAACAAACATGGAATTGGCTTTGGAACCAATACGGCTTAGAACCTTCAGGATACGATTATAAGAAAGCTACTCCCAAATATCCCTCTTACAACCTTAATCCTGAGATTATTGAATCTGCCTATTATTTATTTCATTTAACCGGAGATACAACCTATTTATCAATGAATAAGAAATTTTGGGCCGATATTAAAAAATATTGTAGAACAGAAATTGCATATACTTCAGTTGCGAATGTGGAAACCAAGGAACAAAAAGATTACATGCCTACTTTTTTCTTCGCCGAAACTTTGAAATATTTTTATCTTACTTTTTCACACCATCAAAACAATTTTAATTTTGATGATCATATTTTTAATACTGAAGCACATCCATTCCGAAGGAGTGGAATCGATAAAACTGAAGCAAAAATGCGTTTGGGGTTTTAGACCAATTATCAGGTAATTAGTCATGTGTAATGGGATAACTAACCTACTATAGTTATTAATCGGATCATAGCGATATGGATGTTAAGAAAACATGACAGAAAAATTTCTTTTGATGAATTGAAAAAAATTATACTTTTAACATTAAGAATCTTCTGTTTTTTTTTGAATCAAGCCTAAATATTCTAAATTCAAGAACTTTTATACAACGAGCATGTTCGTTAAACATAATCAAGGATGAAAATTTATATGCAAATTCAATCCATACTATTTTAAAATTAACCACATATGAAAAAAATGAAACTATTGTGTATAGCATTAATTATTGGGTTTTCGACTCAAATTAATGCACAAACGGCCGATGAAATTATCGCTAACTATTTCGAGAACACAGGAGGAATAGCAAAATGGCAAGAAGTGAAAGGCATAAAAATGAGTGCTAAAATTAATCAGGGAGGAATGGAAATCCCACTCGAAATGATTCAACTCAAAGGCGGCAAACAAATGACCGTTATTAATTTTCAAGGAAAAGTAATTAAACAAGGCGTTTTTAATGGTGAAGTTTTATGGAGTACCAATTTCATGACACAAAAGGCAGAAAAGGGGGACCAGGAAACAACTGACAATATGAAACTTCAGGTAAATGATTTTCCGGATCCTTTACTTAATTATAAAAAGAATGGTTATTCCATTGAATTGTTAGGCAAAGAAACCTTGGAAGGTACAGAAACCTTTAAAATCAAACTTACCAAAACACCTATTACTGTTGATGGATTAAAAGTAGATGATATTACATACTATTTTTTCGATGCTGAAAATTTTGTTCCATTAGTAGTGCAAACTGAAATTAAATCAGGACCTATGAAAGGGCAGGTTTCAGAAGTCAAGATGAGCGACTATCAGGAAGTTGATGGCTTATTTTTACCTCATTCAATGTCACAGGGATTAAAAGGACAACCAGGCCAGACCATTGCCATCGATAAAATTGAGTTAAATCCTCAAATCGATCCTAAGGAATTTGAATTTCCTGAAGAAGTTGCAACAACAGCTGATCCTGTTAAGAAATAGCGTTAAAACAAGGAGATGTATAAAAAGTCTAAACGTTAGCTTTTTCACTTTGTGAAACTTTGTGCCTTCTTTGTGAAACTCTGTGTAAGAGCATTTTGTAATTGTAGCACAAAGTTGCTCAAAGGAAATACGAAGGTCCACAAAGACTTTTTAGACAGCCTCTTTTATTTTATTAACCAAACCTTAGAAAATGAAAAAAATATTTATTGCATTTGCATTTTACATTGGGTTTTTGCCAGTCAACTTAAATGCTCAAACCACTGAAATCATTAAGGCTAATGATTTATTTGGCGATTTATCTGCCCGACATATTGGCCCTGCCTTGATGAGTGGTCGTATCAACGACATGGAAACCCATCCCACGAACCCACGAATTATTTACACCGGAACTGCTGGTGGTGGAGTCTGGAAATCGAATGATGCCGGAACTACCTTCAATCCTATTTTTGATGATTATTGCCAATCAATTGGAGCCATTGCACTTGACCCAAACGATCCTGACAATATTATTTATGTTGGAACAGGTGAAACATGGCCTCGAAATAGTGTTTCAATTGGTGATGGATTATACAAATCGAAAGATGGCGGAGCCAATTGGGAAAAAATTGGTTTCGAAAAATCGGAACGAATTGCAAACATCATTGTAAATCCTAAAAATTCAAATGAAATTTATGTTGCAGTTTTAGGTGCGCTTTGGTCGGATAGTGAAGAAAGAGGAGTTTATAAAACAACGGATGGTGGCTCAACCTGGGAAAAGGTACTTTATGTAAATCCAAAAACAGGAGCTGCCGACCTGGCAATGGATCCTACTAATCCAAATATCCTTTACGCCTCCATGTGGGAGTTTCGACGAACTGCATGGTCATTTGAATCAGGAGGAGATTATAGTGCCCTTTACAAAACA
>PHDM01000170.1 GCA_002840985.1 Bacteroidetes bacterium HGW-Bacteroidetes-17 | reverse complement strand
GGCTTTTTGGAGGAGTTGCTTCTTACGCATTTGCCGTTGGATTAATGTTGCAACGTGTTGAAGCAGCCATCAGCAACGAAATCTCAAACATACAAATTCATAATCCCGATTATTTAGTGAATGAAGAAGTAAAGTTCACCATTGAAGATCAGGAAAATATTGTTTCACGAATTAAAGAATTGGATGGAGTTAAAGCCGTTAGCAGCAGAATAAAAGTTTTGGCGATGGCAAGTACCGCAGAAACAGGAACCGGAATTATGCTAAATGGAATAGATGCTGAAACTGAAAAGCAGGTTACAAAACTTTCAGAACAGTTGATTGAAGGTGAGTACATCAGCGATCAGAGCCGCATCCCAATTGTAATCGGTCAGAAACTTGCTTTAAAATTAAATGCCCGGTTAAAGTCAAAAATAGTCATCACAACCTCGAATACCGAAGGTGTCCTAACCTATGGAGCATTCAGGGTGGTTGGAATTTACCATACTGATAACGACATGTTTGATGAAATGAATGTTTTTGTAAGAAAATCCGAACTAGCCGATTTACTGGGCATCTCAAATAGTGAAGTTAATGAAATCGCAATTTCACTTTACGATTATGACCAAAGTATACCTATTGCAAACATTTTAAAAGATAAGTTCAAAGATGAGATACAACAAAATCAACTGGTCATAAGGCCATGGACTGAAATCACACCATCGTTGAATGCGATGATTAAAATGATGGATTATTTTTCTTATATCTTCATCATTATCATTCTCATCGCATTGGCTTTTGGAATTGTTAATACAATGCTGATGGTAGTTATGGAACGATTAAAAGAACTTGGGATGCTGAAGGCGATTGGCATGAACAACAAAAGATTATTCAGTATGATCATGCTCGAAACCATCTTTCTTTCAATCGTCGGCGGCGTATTTGGCTTATTGTTTAGTTATCTGACCATTCTATATTTTGGTCATTATGGTTTAAATCTTGACTCCATTAAAGAAGGATATAATGCCATAGGATTTAGCTCGGTTGTTTATCCAACGGCTGCATTTTCATTTTATATAGGAACAACGGGACTAGTGATCGTTACAGCAATCCTGGCCAGTATTTATCCGGCACGAAAAGCCCTAAAATTAAATCCTGCCGAAGCAATTCAACAAAATGATTAATCACAATAATATATCATAAAATGGCTATTATAGAAGTTAAAAATTTATACAAAATTTATCAGGAATCAATAATCCCGGTCAAAGCAGTGAATGGTATCGATATTTCTATCGAAAAGGGTGAATTTACGGCGATCGTTGGTCCTTCAGGTTCCGGAAAAACTACTTTTTTGAATTTAGTTGGCGGTTTAGATACACCAACTGAAGGAGAAATTTTTATCGACGGAACAAATCTGGGAGAGCTGAAACCTAAACAATTGATCGACTATCGTTTGAACAATATTGGGTTTGTATTTCAGGCATACAATTTAATCCCTGTTCTTACCGCTCTCGAAAATGTTGCCTTCATCATGCAATTACAAGGGAAGAAAAAGGATGAACGGAACAAGATAGCCAAAAAACTACTTGAAGATGTTGGCATTGGAGAAAAAATCAATGAACGCCCAAGTAAGTTATCAGGTGGACAGCAGCAAAGAGTTTCAGTTGCACGTGCCTTAGCATCCAAACCAAAATTCATTTTGGCGGATGAGCCAACAGCTAATCTTGATTCAAAATCGACCAGCGATTTATTGGATATGATGCAAAAAATGAACAGAGAATCTCAAATCACATTCATTTTTTCAACGCACGATCAGCGTGTAATGGATAAAGCCAGAAGAATTATCACCATTGATGATGGAAAAGTAGTAAGTGATATCATAAAAGACAAATAAAAATGAAGCGTTCTGTTTTTCTCTTGTTAATTATGCTTGTTGGAGGAAATGTACTTTCACAAAACAAGGCTAAAAACACCAGTCTGAATGGTTATCTTCAGTCGCTCGAAATGGTTTGGATGCCCCCTTCAACTGAAAAATGGTTCACCATGAACACCATTTCAAACCGACTTGATTTTAAATGGTACCCTTCTGAACATTTTCAAACTTATGTTGCCATGCGAAACATTGCCAGTTACGGGCAAATTCCTTTCGAATTTTATCCTCACATGGCCGATCTATCAGTTAAAGACAATGGGAAATTAAACCTGACCAAGTCGATTGTCAGTGATTCATCCTATTATTTATATACTAATCTGGATCGTTTTTATGTACAATATACATCCGGCAAGTTTGAGGCAATCATTGGAAGACAGCGAATAAACTGGGGAGTAAACCTTGTATGGACCCCAAACGATATTTTTAACTCAGCTAATTATTTTGATTTTGATTATGCCGAACGAGCCGGTAGCGATGCAGTGCTATTGCAATATTATACGGGGATGACTTCATCCATTCAGTTTGCCGCCAAGGTGGACAAAGATGACAAATCGACCTATGCCGCCATGTATAAATTCAACCGTTGGAATTATGATTTTCAGATTTTAGTGGGAAAAATGAGCGATGATCTGGTAATTGGTGCAGGTTGGGCAGGACAAATTGAAGGAGCAGGATTCCTTGGTGAAGGAACTTATTTTAGGGATAAAGAAAACTTTAACGATACAACTGGTGTTTTTGTAGGTTCAGTCAGCTTGAATTACACCTTCAAAAACAGTTTGATGCTTCAGGCGGCAATTTTATATAATAGTGCCGGCACCACCGGAAATGCAGGACAACAAGGAATGTTTGCCCTTGATCTGGAAATTTCTGCGAAAAATTTTAGCCGTGCCAAATTCTCCACTTTTCTGCAAGCTAGTTTTCCAATTACCCCCTTAATAAATGCTTCATTCTCAGGGATGCTTAATCCGAATGATAAATCCGGATACTTCGGGCCATCCATTGATATTTCACTAACCGACAATATTGGTATCCTGTTGATGAGTCAGCTCTTTGTAGGAAAAGATCAAACGGAATTTGGTGACTATGGTTCAATGTTCTTTACCCGGCTAAAATGGAGTTTCTGATGATTTGTTAATATTTATTCATAAGTCCTTAAATAACTTCTCAGCAAAATCAAAAAAACAATTAATTTTGCAGTCGGAAAACAATCTGGGACGATTAACATTTGTTCATAAAATATTTTGCTTTATGAATTATATTTCTTAATTTTGCAGCCCGAAAATAAGAACGTAAATAAATTAATATGTATTTAACATCTGAGATTAAGAAGAATATTTTCACGGAGTATGGCAAGTCTGATATCGATAGTGGTTCTGCTGAAGGGCAAGTTGCACTGTTTACTTTCAGAATTAAACACCTCACCGGTCACCTCAAAATCAACCGAAAAGATAAAGCAACCGAAAGATCTTTGGTTCGCTTAGTTGGTAAAAGAAGAAAATTACTCGATTATCTTAAAGATACTGATATTGAAAGATACCGTGCAATTATCAAAACATTAGGTTTGAGAAAGTAAAAAGAACAAAATATTCCAAATGAAAAGGCAATTATGAAATTGCCTTTTTTTTTCTACGCCTCTCAGAACAAAAAAACATACCAATAAAACAACATATGTCAAAATTAGGTTTATCAAAATCCTTTCAATTAGAGGATGGCAGAACCGTAACTATTGAGACCGGAAAACTTGCAAAGCAAGCAGATGGTTCAGTAGTTGTTCGCATGGATGATACCATGCTCTTAGCTACAGTTGTAGCTAACAACGAAGCCAAAGAAGATGTCGATTTCATGCCTCTTTCAGTCGACTATAAAGAAAAATATGCAGCAACCGGTAAATTTCCCGGAGGCTTTTTTAAACGCGAAGCCAGACCATCTGATTATGAAGTATTGATCGCCCGTCTCGTCGATCGTGCATTACGACCTTTGTTTCCTGCAGATTTTCATGCTGAAACCCAGGTCCTTATCGAATTAATATCAGGAAATGCTAATACACCTCCCGATGCACTTGCAGCATTAGCTGCTTCGGCAGCATTGGCAGTTTCAAACATTCCGTTTAATGGTCCCATTTCTGAAGTAAGAGTAGCCAAAATTGATGGCAAGATGGTAATTAATCCGTCTTTTGCAGATTTAGAAAGAGCCGAACTTGAAATGATCGTAGCTGCTACTATCGAAAACATCATGATGGTTGAAGGCGAAATGAAAGAAGTTTCGGAAGCTGATATGCTTAATGCCATCAAAACAGCTCATGAAGCAATAAAAATTCAATGTCAGGTTCAGTTGGATTTAGCAGCTGAAGTTGAAAAAGCAAAGACCAAACGTGAATATTGTCACGAACAAAATGATGAAGATCTTAAATTACAAATTAAGAACTTTACATACAACAAGCTTTATAAAATTGCAGGCAGTTCAATTGCCGACAAACATAAACGATCTGAATTGTTTTCATCTGTCAGACAAGAATTTGTTGATACTTTAGAAGAAACAGATGCATCGGCTAAAATGAGTTTGATTAAACGTTATTTCCATGATGTAGAAAAAGAAGCAGTTCGGAATAGCGTATTAGAAACAAGAATCAGAATTGACGGAAGAAAATTAAACGAAATCCGACCAATATGGTCAGAAGTGGATTATTTACCATCAGCTCACGGTTCAGCAATTTTC
>PHDM01000018.1 GCA_002840985.1 Bacteroidetes bacterium HGW-Bacteroidetes-17 | reverse complement strand
ATAATAGCATGGCCCGACACTTCATGGAAGAAGTTTGTAGTACAGTATTTCCTGGTTAAAAATAAATTTAGTGTATATCCCCGAATTTCCTTAACCACTAACTTTGGGGATGCTGGTTCACATATGAAAGTAAAGGAGAAGTTCCTTCAGATCCCTTTACTTTTAGAAAAAGACCAATTTAAATTTAAAAAACTGGTTGATTCAAATGCAGTATATGATGTTTATTGTGAGTTAATGCCCGATCGTTTAAAGAAATTAGCACCTTTTTTAAAAAACTACGATTTTGCTGTTGATTTATATGGAATGAAAACTTTAGAGCGGATTTCAAATGAAGCAATTTTAACCTCAAAGAAATGCGATAGTCCAATATATTCCTTTGGCAAAGAAATGAAACCTTTAGAAGCGAATGTCATAGAAAATATTGTTGGTAATGAACTCTGCTTATCAAATATAAAGAATTGTTATGATTCGAAATTCTTTGTTAAACTGCATAAGTGTTACCAAAAGGATGAATTAAATTATCATTACAGTTTGCGTAAATGGCATTATATCAATAAAGAATTTGGAGTAGTTCCATCTCTAAAAGATAAAAAGGATTCTAATGTTGGGGGTAAAAAACTTACATTGGAAAATATTTCTAATACATTAAAAAGAATCGTAGTAAGTATTTTTGATAACAAATAACCATGGTGATTGATAACACTTTATCATCAAAGGATATTAATCCAATACATTTTAAATATGGCAAAGCATGTATTGATTACGGTTATTCGGAAAGAGATTTAAGAGGAGTCAGCCATTTGCTTTGTGCAATTAAGGAATGTTCCAGTAATTCAGTTGAACTATTTGTCTTCATTTACATTAAAATATTAGTAGCTATTTAACAGGTTTCTCATGAGCTTATAATTTTAAATCAATACCATATGGATAGTGTAAATAAATTAGAAATATTATTTGAAAAGTATGAGAAGATTATTCCATATATCATCATTCCAATTATCCTTATAGCATTTAATTTAGAAGCCATATTTGGGCTTGATTCCCTCTTATTAGATGATCAGGCGAGATATTCTTCCGCGCTGCAACACAATTTACCTTGGCTTAAATGGAGTAATTTTGAAATTTCAGCATATTTTCGTTATCCATTTTGGATGTTGTTAACCCTTTCTCCAGAATTGGCTCGCGGACTTGTTGTTTTAGTCTGGCTTCTACCTATTGCTTATTTAGCATATTATTTGTTTAACGGGATGTTTGGATTACCAAAAACTATTTCAATTGCAGCAGCTATTTTGCCTATGATATTACCCGGACAAACTTTAATCCCCGCCTTTATTGATGGAATTTATATGTTACCAGGGTTATTGTTTTTGCTTATATCTATCATCACCGGGATGAAATCCATACAATCAACATCAAAATCATGGATTTTAATCTTCGTTTCAGTTGTCTCGTTTTATATTGCAATCGAGACAACTGAACTGGTTGTGTTTTCTGTGTTCCCTTTTATTTTATTAATGTTTTATATTTCAAATTTTGGCAAGAAACTTTGGGTTTTAATAGTGCCTTTAATATTAATCTCAGGATATAGGTTGGTTGAAGTTATACTTTATCCCAGAAGTGCAAGTACGCCAGTTGACTTAACTTGGGAACAAATAGTAACTAGATTAAAAATATCAATTGTTTATGTGAATCCCTTCGGGATTTCGAATGAAAGTTTTGTTGGTGTTTTAACAATTATTCTCGTTGTTTTAGCCATTTTTCTTAGTGTTATATGGAACCGCAAAAAAAATAATTTTGTCAGGCTTAACACATTTAATCCCATACAGAATATTATTAAACCGTATCCTTTTTTAATCATTTTTTCCATTCTTTGGATCGTATCTTTAAGTTTTCCTTTTATTTTCTTTAGTAAATATTTCCCCAGTAGGTATTTGTTTTTTGCGGGCTTTGGTGTCAGTTTAATTATTTCACTGGCATTATACTCAAGTTTTTATAGCTTATTCAAAAAGAGTAGGGTAATATTATTTGTTCTTTTCGCTGTTTTGATTATCAACTCAGGAGTTCATAGAATTAACGCGCTAAAAAAGTTCTTTTACCCATTTAATAATTATCATGCTATTTTTACGAAAGAATTGTCGGCTTACTCATTCCCGTTAAATTCTCAAATTGTTATTACTGGTAGGTCTGCTTTACCTACAGGCGGTTATTGGATCTGGTCATCTGGTATGTTACAATATATTCTTAAAAGAAAAGATATTACAGGAATAATGCCTTATGAATACCAATACTATAATCCTTTCAATGAAAATAAAGGAAGAACGTATAATACAAAAATGACCGGGCTGAATTTAGATTTCCCAATTTTCTTTTTTAAACACCAGAATACATTTAAGCAATATAGTTATGCTTTGCAATGGCTAAATGAAGACTTATCTGAATCACCCTGGAAGCTTTTTCTTTTTGATTTAAAAACCGGACTTCCAATCTCCTTAGCTAAAGGGAACGGTTATCAAGATTATTTATTCATACTGGATTCATTGAAAATGAATAGTGTTAAACAAGAAGAAATTATGTTTGGTGGTGAGCCATCTAAAAAAGACAGCCTTAGATTAAAAATTTAATCTCAATAGCTTGATATAATTATTTAAACCATGCATAATGTTATGATCGCAAACAATAGAAATAACAACAGCCAACTCGTATCTAAAGCTTTTCTCGAGAGTGTATTTTTTGTTGGATTATTCTCCATTTTTTTTTATTTAAACTATCTGATAATATTTCAAAAAACTTCGTGTTGGACTGATTATCGTTCACATATCTTTTATGCAAAACAGTTTTTTATTGATGGCAAATCAGTCGGTTTTCACCATCTTGGTTTTCACTTTTTATTATTCATATTTCATAAATTATTTTCATTAACTTTTGAATATGCTTCAGTTTTTGTTTCTTCTATTTCATTGACAGCCACTGCTTTTATTATCTATAAAATATCAATTAAAGAGCTAGGCAACATCTATAGCAATTCAGTAATATTGTTAATTGCCCAAAGTTTAATGGTTGTAACCCCAATTTTTGCAGCTTATTATGGAATAAGTATTTATCGGGGTACCTGGAGCCCAAATGTCTGGCATAATCCAACAATAGTGTTAGTAAAACCATTTGCTTTTATTGTGGTTTACATGTTTATGTCATTATATGAGAATGATTATCTACAAAAATCATATCGATACATCTTAGCGATTGTCATCTTCGTATCCATAAGTATTTTTATGAAACCGAATTTTTTTATATGTTTTGCAATTGCGATCTTGATATTTATTATTTTAAAGAGGAGCAATAAAAGATTATTTATAATAACTTTTCTGATAATTCTTTTGCCATCCGTTTTTTTAATTATTCAATACTTATTGACTTATAATGGAACTTATGATTCCTCAATTGGTTTTGGATTTTTTACTATTTGGGACTATTTTTCTTCAAATATTCCTGGATCCATTGCATTCTCTATGGCATTTCCTTTAATGCTCTTCATCTTTTCTCCTCGAAATGCATTAAAAGATGATCGACTTTTGTTTGCTTGGATTCTATTTTTAGTGGGATTTGTTCAATTTAGTTTTTTAACGGAGGAAGGACCAAGAAAATTTCATGCCAACTGGGTTTGGGGATACCAGATTGCCATGCATATACTTTTCGTTTATTCAATATTACATTTATTTAAAGAGTATGGGGCAAGTAATGTCAGGACGAAATGGGCAAATATTAAACTTTACTGCCTAACAATAGTTTATATGTTGCATTATACCTCTGGAATATACTATCTTATGAAGATCATTGGTGGAGGTAACTGCACTTAAAATTTAAACTTTTTTATACAATTTATTATATAAGTAAGTTCATCATTAGTTAAACTATAATATAATGGTAAACGCAGTAACCTGTTTTCAAAATTATCTGACCATTCCAGATTTGGACCACTGTACTTGGAGTTATAATAAGGACTTTTATGTAAGCTTAAGTAATGAAAAACAGATAAAATCCCATTGGCTTTTAAGTGTGAAATTAACTCACTTCTATCCTTAAGGCTATTTAGTAAGATGTAAAACATATGACCATTATTAGTGGCATGATCTGGAATATGTGGTAACTGAATATGCCCAGATTCTTCAATTTGTTTTAAACCTTCATAATAACAGTTCCAAATCTCTTTCCTCTTTTTCTGAATTATTTCTAAATTCTCAAGCTGGGCATATAGAAATGCCGCAATAATATCGGAAGGAAGAAAAGATGAACCAATATCTACCCAATTGTATTTGTTCACCTCTCCTCTGAAAAATTCTGCTCTATTTGTACCTTTCTCCCAGATTATTTCTGCTCTTCTAATAAATTGTTCATCATTGATGGCAAGCATGCCTCCTTCACCACTTTGAATGTTTTTGGTTTCATGAAAAGAAAAACATCCGAAGTGACCGATGCTACCTATAGGCTTCCCTTTATAAAATGAATCAATGGCTTGAGCTGAATCTTCAACAACCCAGAGCTGATATTTTTTAGCAATCGCCATTATTTTATCCATATCACAGGCCATACCGGCATAATGAACAGGTACAATAACTTTAGTTTTGGGAGTAATTAAAGCCTCTATTTTATTTTCATCGATGTTAGGATGATTTGAATGACTGTCGGCAAATATAATTTTTGCACCCTGACGTACAAAAGCTAATGCAGAAGAAACAAATGTATATGAAGGGACGATAATTTCATCGCCCTCTTTAATATCTAGTAATAAAGCACACATCTCAATTGCATCTGTGCAACTAGTTGTAAGTAAAGTTTTCTTGAAACCGTATTTGTTTTCAAAAAAAAGCTGACATTTTTTTGTAAAAATTCCGTTACCAGAAATGTGACCGTTTTTATAAACAGCTTCATAAATATAATGGGCTTCTTTACCAGTTATATGTGGTTTATTGAATGGGATTTTATAATTCATGTTTATTGCAATCTGATACGAAAATCATTTTCGAAAGTTAGATTTTTATTATTAGTTGAATTCACTTCAGTTATTTTTAACAGGCCTTTTCCACAGATAATAACAGGATAATTATCCTTCTTAAAAATTAATTTACCAAAATCTCTATTTGCGATTAGAATATCTTCTACAACCTCTGCATGTGTAATTCTTATTTTCATGTTATTTAGGAAGGTGGATGCACCTTTATAAGGATTGCCAACTGCATCAATAAATCGCTTAATATCTTCAGCACTTTTACTCCAATCAATCTTATAATCCTCCTCATCTCTCCATACACTATATGATGCCTTAGAATCATCTTGTTTTGAGGCTTTTAATGGATTGTTATTATAAATGTCTGATAAGAGATCTGAAAGTATCTTCTGATACAACAAGCTTATTTTATTAATTGCTTCTTGTATTTTAATTGGGTATTGAATCGTAATTATTTCTTGAGAAATGATATCTCCTTTGTCATATTCTTGAGATCCAAATAAGGCTGTAACACCAATTTCAGTATCTCCATTAATTAAAGCAGTAACTAATGGATTAAATCCGCGATATTTTGGAAGTAAAGAGTCGTGAAGAACTATCAAGTTTGAATTTTCTTTTATCTGAATTATCCATCTCCAACCAATTGCTATATAAAATTTGCTAATACATTTACTGAGTTCAAAAGAATCTCTGGGCAAAGTATTAATATTATTGCTAATAGCCCAGGTTTTAATTTCATTAGAATAATCATTCGCAATATTCTTATCCGTAGCAATAATTATATAATCAATAACGGAAATTAATTCATCACTTAACGCATTCAGTGATTCAAACGCCTTTTTACCTAGACAGAATAATGTGACACTCATATGATCTTTTTAATTATATAATATGGCCTCTTTTTAACTCCCTCAAATGTTTTCCCTACATAAATTCCAACCATTCCTAAAATGGCTATGATGAGTCCACTCAGAAACCATATGGATACCAATAAACTTGCATATCCTGCAACACTAATATGACCGGTTAAATATTTTATTAAAATAGTCGAGCCATATATTATAGATAAGATAGTCAATGAAAATCCAAACTTAACAGTTAATCGCAAGGGTTTATCAGAAAATGCAATAATATTGTTAAATGCCAGGTTTATAAGGCTTTTAAAACTATACGCAGATTGTCCATATACCCTCTCTGTATGATTTATTGCTATCTTCGCTTTTCTAAATCCTACCCATTGAACCATTGTAGGGAAATAACGAATGGAATCCTTCATACTTAAAATTGCATCAATTACTTTTCTGTGATATATTCCAAAATTTGCAATTGTTGCATCTTGTTTAGTATCTGTTAGATAACTGAATAATTTATAAAATAACTTCGAAAAAATAATTTTTAAGCCCGAATCTTTTCTGCCTATTCGCATACCTAATACCATATCATTTCCTTCATTGGCCTTCTCATATAACTTAAGAATATCTTCAGGCTGATCTTGAAGATCACCATCCATTACAATAATCCAATTACCCTTTGCATGCTCAAGACCAGCTGTAATGGCATAGTGTTGGCCGAAATTTCTTGAAAAATTTATTCCCTTAATTCGTTGGTCCTTTGTGGCTTGAATTTTTACAATTTCCCAGTCATTTTCCGGACTTGCATCATTGATGTATATTATTTCAAAGCTGGTAGTAATTGCTTCTAAAGTTGTAATAAGTCTTCCAGTTAATTCCTCAATTGCTTTGCTGCATTTATATAAAGGAATTACTACTGACAAGTCGATTATTTTCATAATAGGAACTTTTGAGCAGGGTTTATATAACAAATATAATAAAGTAAATATAAATTATGGTGGTTTGAACAGAAAATACTGGAATGAGTCTATATAATACTAATAACAAATCTTCATCTTCAAAAAATAGCAGATTGCATTATTCTTAAAAACTATTTATTTTTTTATAATCAATAAATTTGGCATTTATAGAAATTCACTTTTAAATTTAAAAGATATCTTTGTCAGTGTAAAATATGATCACTGGTGAATATTAATGTCATATTTGTAGTCCTTAACGATTTAAATCGCCTTAAAAAATCGATTGAAAAGCTATGCCTATTAAAGAAGAAAGATGAATTTAGGATCATAATCATAGACGGAAAATCTGAAGATAAAACCGATGCTTTTCTTAAAGAAGAAATTGATTCAATTGATATTTGGATATCAGAACCAGACCAAGGCATCTACGATGCCATGAATAAAGGGATTAATCTAGCTAAAAATGATTGGTCAATTTTTATCAATGCCGGTGATGTGATTGCCGATGATACGGTTCTTGACAAAATAGGTCCGTTTCTTACAGATGAATTTGATGTCATTTACGGGGATACTATTATCAAATACCCTGATTTTAATATTTTGAAAAAATCAAGGTTAATTAATCAATTATGGAAGGGTATGATTTTTTCTCATCAATCTGTTTTTATTCGAACTCCATTATTAAAGAATAATAAGTTTGATCTGAAATATAAGATTGGTGCTGATTATGATCAATTATTCCGGCTCTATAAACAAAATAAAAGATTTAAATATGTGCCTATTCCCATTTCTATTATTGAATCAAATGGGATTTCCGATCAGAAGATTTTAAAATCGTGGTTTGAGCACTTTAAAATTCTCAAATCTTATGAGCAGTTGAGTTTAAAGATGATTTTTTATCACCTGTTTTTATTCTTCTTTTTGGTTGGGCTAAAAATAGTTCGAAAAATAATGCTTCGTAAATTTTACTTTTTAATAATAAAGATGATTTACAAAAAAAGACTTGTTACAGTTACAGGGTCATAAAAAACAATCGATACATTTGTTATTACATTAAAATATTTCAATTGAAAATACTTCAGCTAAATACTTATGATCAAAAAGGCGGTGCTGCAAGAGCTACATATCGCCTGTCAAAAAGTTTAGCTGATATAGGTGCTGATATCCGACTCCTTGTTAGGAAGAAAAGTTTTGCAGACTCATTTACTTACGCTGCGAATGAGAAATTCTCCTCTGCAAAAGCCTATTTTGATTATTTACCGACTTTGCTTTTTACGAGAAAGCGACTACCCTTTTTCTCGGCAATTATTAATGATAATTTATTAAAGAACGTTGCACGGTTTAATCCTGATATTATACATTTAAATTGGATATCGGAAGGATTTGTGAAGATTGAAACGCTGGCCAAACTAAAAATTCCAATTGTATGGACGCTGCATGATTTCTGGGCTTTTACCGGAGGGTGCCATATCCCAAAAGGATGTTTAAAGTATCAGACGAAATGTGAGCGTTGCCCTTATTTATCTCCAAAACTTACAAATGATTTGAGCAGTTATAATTTTAAACGTAAGCTGAAAACTTATGCCCAAATTGATACCATGCAGATCGTGACTCCATCAAATTGGATGAGGTCGGAAGTTGTATCCAGTAGCCTTCTTAAAGGAAGGGATGTGGTGGTTATTCCTAATTGTTTAGATACTGATTTTTATTATGGTGTAAACAAAGAAATAGCCAAGAGAGCACTTGGAATTAGCCCTGAAAAGCGAGTTATTGTTTTTGGAGGAATTAATTCAACTAAAGATGAGAATAAAGGTTTTCAGTTTTTGTTAAATGCCATAGAAACTGTTACTACAAAAGACGTTGTACTTATTGTTTTTGGTAATGACAAACCTAAAGTTCAATATGAAAACGACATCGAAATTAAATATTTGGGGAAGATAAATAATGATGAAAAATTGAGAACCATCTATTCAGCAGGTGATGTAACTGTTGTTCCATCTATTCAGGAAGTATTCGGACAAGTTATTATTGAATCAATGTCGTGTGGTACGCCAGTGGTTGCATTTAACCAAACTGGTCCGGCTGAAATTATTCAGCATAAAAAAAATGGATTTCTTGCAAATCCATTTGAAGAAGGAGACCTCACTAAAGGAATTGATTGGGTTTTGGAAAATCAAAGCAGATGGGAGATGCTTTCGGCTAATGCAGTAACATTCGTTAGATCGAATTATTCTTCTGAAATTATAGCTCGAAAATATATTGAATTATTTAAAAGGGTATTAGGAACTAAATAACAACTATGAAGATTTCAATTATTACCCCTTCTTTTAATCAGGCTGATTATATCGACCAAACCATAAAAAGTGTATTGTCACAACGAGGTGATTTTAAAGTTGAAATGATTGTTGTTGATGGTGGTTCAAATGATGGTACCATTGAAATTTTAAAAAGGTATGGTTCTGACATTGTCTGGGTTTCAGAAAAGGATAAAGGACAGGCAGATGCAATTAACAAAGGGATTGAATTGTGTACGGGTGATATTATCGGGTGGCTAAATTCAGATGATATCTATTTGGAGAACTCATTTCAAAAAATTTCATCTTTTTTTAATTCGAATGTAAAATGTGAATGGCTTTTTGGAAAGTGCAAGATCATAGATGTTAAAAATGATGAAATCAGATCATTCATTACAAAATATAAAAATTATTATCTATCCAAATACAGTTATAAAAGACTGTTAATTGAAAATTTTATATCGCAACCGGCAGTTTTTTTTAGAAAGTCATTATTTAATAAGGTTGGATGCCTAAATATACATTTTAACTATGCAATGGATTATGATTTATGGTTAAGATTCGGAAAACAGGCTGATCCTTATTTTATTAACGATTATTTGTCGGCATTCAGAATACATACTGATTCAAAAGGTGAACAAAATTATAAGCATCAATTCAAGGAAGAATATAAGATTGCTACTGTGTACACTCAATCAAAAATTATAAAGCTTTTTCATTGGCTAAATATCTGGAAAATAATATTGGCTTATAAATTGATAAAATAAATTCCTGAATTTCAAATCAGATTATTCAATATTAAGCCAAGAATCTCCAATACAAAAACCCAATCGTAAATAAACTTAAAAAGATGATTCCAATCCAGGCAAACCATCTTAACTTTATTCCGGGACGGAATGATACCGGCATATGCTTATCGGTCACTACCCGATAATTCATATATGCCAGTATAGGCGCTGTAACGAACGATAAAGTTGTTGCAAGATCAACCATAAAGCGCATACTGCCTGCAAAATATCCCAATAAAAGTAAGGTGCCAATTACCAGAATTATAATCCATAAAAGGCTTATCAATCCTGAATTAAGTTTAGCAAAATTGGCTTTTGGGAAAAGAATTTCAGTAGTAGGCTGAAGTACTCTCGGATAAGCATCCAAGCAAGTTAAAGTGGTGCTGAACATGGTTGTAAGTGCTGCAATGGAAATAATTATTTTGGCCCAACTTCCAATGCTTACAGTATACATATTAATTAGCTGTTCTGAAAAAACAACTCCGTTGGATGAAAGCTCTTCTCCACTGCCATATAAGATCCTGGCTCCCAATAATAAGAACCCAAGTGCCAGAATAGTAGTTCCTATATAACCAATTTTAAAATCTAAAAGTGACTGCTTTAAACTTGGTTTAAATCCGAGTTGTTTATATTTTGCGACACTCCAAACTGATGACCAAACAGATACATCAATCGGGGAGGGCATCCATCCGATAAAGGCAATTAAAAAGAAAATATCAAGACGATTCATCCAATCGAAAGAAGCTGAGGTTGATTGAACTGAATGACTTTGACCAAAGGCTGAAATTACCGCGAAGATTGTTGAAACGGCTAAAACTACAATGATGAGTTTCATTAATTTGTCCAGAATCGAATACTTTCCAATAATGAGTATTATGGTTGTAACACCTAAGATTATGGCACTAATAGTTACAGGATCGATGGTTAATTTAAAGGCACTGGCAACAAGTCCAGCAGTAACTATCGTTACTGCTGCCTGTATTGCAAACATGGTTAAAAGGGTCAGTGATGCATAGGAAACGATCGCCCATTTTCCGAGCTTTTGATATCCACTGATCAAACTGTTACCGGTCGCCGAAACATAACGTGGTGCGAATTCAAAAAATGGATATTTAATGATATTCGCCAGTAAAAGGATCCAAATCAGGTCGTAACCATAACTTGCACCTGCACGTGTTGATTGGACCAGATGGGAAACGCCAACTGCAGCACCCGCATATATCAATCCGGGGCCAAGTATTTTGAAGAAATTTTTAAGATTCATAATCTTAGTTTAAGCAAATGTAAAAAGAAATTTAATTCTTTGTATTTTTACACCATGGATATAAAAGAAGAATTTAAAGTAAAAGGATCGGAATTACTTTCAAAAATTAAGGAATTAATTGAGGAGGGCAATGTGCATCGTATTATTGTTAAGGATGATAAAGGTGGAAAATTTATTGATATTCCGGTGAATATAGGCATTGTGGCAGTAGTTTTAGCTCCATTTATGGCTCTTATTGCAAGTCTGGCAATTTACGCATCCACCTTAACAATTGAAGTAATCAGAAAGGAAGAATAGATTTTCTGTTCCAGATTTTCCACGAGCGTTCTGCCTGTAATTCAAACATTCCTGATCCATTGATTGTTGCGGCTCCTTTACTCTTGGCAGCCTTCAAAAATTGTGTTTCCTCCGGATTATAAACTAAGTCGTACAATAAATTATTTTGATCCAAATAATCATATGGGATGTTGACCAGATCTTCAACATTGGGATACATCCCCACTGGAGTCGTGTTGATGATGAGATTGTATTCCCGAATAATCTCTTCTGAAATCATATCATAACCAATCTGATTGGATTTGTACGGGAATCTGGTAACTTCAAGATAAGAAATGCCATTTTTTCGCAGAATGTAAACTACCGCTCTTGATGCTCCACCTGTTCCTAAAACCAATGCTTTATGATGATGAGGTTTAAGAACCGGAAAAAGGGTTTTTTCAAATCCATGAGCATCTGTATTATACCCAGATAAAAAAGGTTTATTGTTTTTTCTGCTTATTTTGATGGTGTTAACTGCTCCGATAAACCGTGAACTCCGATCAATTTCATCCAAATAGTGAATAATGGTTTTTTTATAAGGGATGGTAATATTTAACCCAACCAAATCAGGATGCGCTTCAATTAATTTGGGAAATTCTTTGAGGTCATCTATCTCAAAATGCAGATATTTGGAATTGCCAATGTTTTCGATTTTAAATTTGTGTTCAAAATATTTGCCGGAATATGAATGTTTTAGAGTCTTCCCTATTAAACCATATGTCTTGCTCTTTCCGTTTGCAAATAAATTCAAGCTTTTAATCATTCGTCTTCTTTGCTAATGATTCGATTATCCAGATGCTCCCAATTCCCAAAAATATAAAAAATAGTGCAATCCAAAACTCCGTATTAAAAGATTGAGGTAAAACTTGTTCATATTTTTGAATAATGGGTTGGCCCTTCTTTAAAATTATTTCGCCCAAATCATTTACCATGTAAACCGTATTTTTCCATGGCCATAATATACTAATCGAACCAATGATAAAACCTGTAAGCAATGAAATTGTTTCGTTTCTGTAGCTTTTAAAAACCCATGAAAGCAAGTGTGAAAATGCAATGATTCCAACTACAGCACCAAGTGCTACGGGAGCTAAAATTACCAGGTCCAGATTGTTGACGGCATCAATCATTACCAACTTGTAATTTCCCATGAGGACTAATACAAATGAACCTGATAATCCGGGTAGTATCATGCTGCAAATAGCTACAACACCGCAAAGAATCAAGAAAAAGAAATTGTCATTTTCGGCTGAAGGATTCATTATTGAGACCGCAACCGCTATTGCTGTGCCAAGGAGAAAAGTAAGAATTACACTTAGGTTCCATTTCTCAACTGTTTTTCCAACAAAATAAACCGACGCTAATACCAATCCGAAAAAAAATGACCAAATATATACCGGGTAATGAATAAAAAGATAATCGAATAATCGGGCTAAACTTATAATGGCGACAAATATTCCAAGCAATATTGAAATCAAAAATTTGAAATCGGTATAATCTGCAAAAAGTTTGAATTTAAAACCAAAAAAGAGTTTAACTGCTTTCAGATCGAATGATTTTATTGAGTTTACCAGTCGCTCAAAAATTCCGGTTATTAATGCAATTGTTCCTCCCGAAACTCCCGGAATTACATTTGCCACACCCATACCAATTCCTTTTACAAAGAGGATCATATAATTCTTCATATACTTAGTCTTGTTTTTCGACAAATAAAGTTGAGTTTTTAAAAGTGATGGTATTCGAGTTAGCCTTCATCTTAGAATTGGAAAGATTTGAATGTATTGAAATCCTATTTGTTTTCATTAAAAGATCCTATGATTCGCATTAGTTCAGAGTTCTTTTTCAGATCCTCCTGATATTCAAAAAGTTTTTCATGAGATGAATAGTCTGTAACTAAGGCCCTTTCCAGTAATTCATAGGCTTCCTTTGATTTGCCGCTTCTTAACAGATATACAACCAAACGATATTTGAATTCAATATTATCATCCAAAAATTCGATCCCTGTTTGAATAATTTCAATGGCTTTTGGCAGGTTCTTTTGCTCGGCATATAAATTTGAAAAATCAAGCCAGATTTCAGGATGTGTTGGTTCTAGTTCACATACTTTTTCATACGACTTTATTGCTTTATCAATCAAATTGTTTTTTTCCTGAACATCACCTAAAATGTACCAATACTCTGCGTTTGATTCTTCCAATTCGATAGCTCGTTTAACACATTTTAATGCAGTAACCGAATTACCTAGAAAATTATTACATAACCCAATTCCGATCCAGGCATCAGCTCCTTTATCATCTAAATCAATGGCTTTTTGATAATTTTCAATAGCGGCAACATATTCTTTGCTTTTTTCGTAACACTCGCCAATATAATAATAGGTCATGGCTTCAGGTTCTTCATACTTGAAGGTTTCGTTATATGCTTCAATTGCCATCGGGTAGTTCGATAAGTTGGCGTACGAATTTGCTTTATTATAGTAAGCAGAAGCAAACGTTTCGTCAATGGCGATTGCATAATCGTATGCTTCAACGGCTTTTTCGTATAATTCCAGATTGTTGTAAGCGATCCCTAGATTAAACCATGCAGCTTTTGAATAAGGGGTTTTATCAAGAAACTCATGATAGTAAGCAATGCTTACTTCGGATAGGTTTGATAACTCAAAGCAGAATGAAAGTTCATATATAATCGCTTCATTTTCAGGATTGAGTTCGAGTACTTTTTTCAAAAAATAAATCGCCTCTTTATAATCGCCTATATTCTCATATTCAAAAGCAATGTTGGTGTAGATTTCTTCAGGATCATCTGCAAGTTCAATTGCTTTGCGGTATTCTTTGATAGCTTGATCATTCTTCTTTTGATGGCTGTAAACCATCCCTTTTGTAAGATACACCTCTGCGTTATTCACTTCAATTTTCTCAATTTTCTCAAGCAAAGTAAGGGCTTCATTATATTTACTGGATGCAATGAAATATAAGGCTTTTTTAAACTTAAAAATGACACTTCCGGGGTGTTGACCGATTGCTGCTTGAATGGAGTGATCGGCATGAATCAAATCGCTCCTATCAAGATAAAAGTCAATGATATCCTCAAATTCCTGAACATCAAAAAAATAATCTTTGTTACGGGCAACCATTTTCTCAAAACGCGTAATCAAGCCTTGTATCTGGTATTCATCAGCTTCCTCGAAATTGCTCATCATCATTTTGTAGATTCAGTTAATCAGTAGTTTGTGGCGACAAAAATAATCATTTTGCGAACATAAACATAAGCATATTTTTCTAATTTTGCATGTACCTATGGCACTTATTAAATCAATCTCAGGAATTAGGGGAACAATTGGTGGGAACCCCGGCGATAATCTTACTCCAATTGAGGTAGTTAAGTTTACTGCTTCATTCATTACTTTTTTAAAAGCAAAATCGGGGAAGGATAGATTGCTGATTGTATTAGGCAGGGATGCCCGGGTTTCAGGAAAAATGTTAAATGAACTTGTTGTAGCTACTGCTAATTCGCTTTCGGCAGATATAATTGATGTTGGGTTATCAACAACCCCGACAGTTGAAATCGCGGTTAAAAGGCTAAAAGCCGATGGTGGAATTATTTTGACCGCAAGCCATAATCCTGCCGAATGGAATGCACTTAAATTATTGAACAATAAGGGTGAATTCATTTCAGCAAATGAAGGAAATGCACTTTTGAAAATTGCAGAAAAAGAAGACTTTAATTTCTCGGGAATAGCATCTTTGGGGACTTATGTGTATGATGATACTTTCATTGACAAACATATTGAGATGATCGTAGATTTACCGCTTGTTGACATTAATTTGATTAAAGAAGTAAATTTCAAAGTGGCGATCGATTGTGTAAATTCGACGGGTGGAATCGCGCTGCCTCAATTATTGAAGAGGTTAGGGGTTAATCAGATTGAAAAATTGAATTGTGAACCAACCGGGATATTCACTCATAATCCGGAACCTTTACCGGAGAATTTAACTGAAATTTCTGCAAGGGTTGTCGCATCTGCCTGCGACCTTGGGTTTGTGGTTGACCCCGATGTGGATCGTTTGGCCATTATTAGCGAAGATGGCAACATGTTCGGAGAAGAGTTTACCTTGGTAACGGTGGCTGATTATATCTTACAGCATCAAACAGGGAACACTGTTTCGAACCTTTCATCAACAAAAGCATTAAAAGATCTGACCGAAAGTTATGGTGGTCAATATTTTGCATCGGCAGTAGGTGAAGTGAATGTGGTGGAAATGATGAAGGCCCAAAATGCAATCATCGGAGGAGAAGGCAACGGGGGGATTATTTATCCTGAATTGCATTATGGAAGGGATGCATTGGTAGGAATCGCGCTATTTCTTACTTACTTGGCAAAAACAAAATTGAAATGCTCAGCATTAAGAGCTAAATATCCATCGTATTATATTTCTAAAAATAAAATCACATTGCCCAAAGGGATTGATGTCGATCAAATTTTAAAAGCTGTTCAGGAGATATATAAGCATGAGGATCTCATCACCATTGATGGCGTAAAAATTAATTTTACGAACGAATGGGTTCATTTGCGTAAATCGAATACAGAGCCGATCATTCGGATTTATGCGGAAAGTGACACGAAAGAATTGGCAGATTTGCTGGCTTCAAGAATAATTAGCGAAATTCAAAATCTTATTCAATGATCAAATTTTGGTCGTATTAAAATTTTCTTAACTTAGTGTTTTATAATTCAATCAGCCCCGAATGCCTGTAAAACGTAAACGAAAAGCACGAAAAACTATTTATAAAATAATAGATTTCAAGTTGAGTGCCCGTCAGAAAAAATCTCTGAGAAATTATTGCAAGGCACGTAAAACGACTCCTACCAAGTTAATCAAGAAGATGATCGCTCCGTTCATAAATAATTATGCAGATAGTGTTCCTGAGGAACTTTATAATACAGCTAATCAATTAGATCTGTTTGAAGAGTGAATAAATGAGGGTGGCTTCCCCGAATAAGAATACCATCTCAAAGTCTCACAAACTTATCGGAATGGCGTCCCTTGAAAAAGGAAGAAAACATACTTTTCTCACTTAGTGGGTCTGTCCACTATTTTCTTTAAATTTGCTCCTTGTCAATTAAATTTTATAATATGAATAGCCTGTTTATAAAAAAGCCTTTCCTTCAAATTATAACAATTAATTTGTTGCTAATTTTTCTTATTCCTCTTCAGTTAAGAGCGCAAACTTATGCCCGGAATGGAATGGTCAGTTCTTCATCGATGATCGCGTCGGAAGTTGGGCGTGATATTTTAAAGCAAGGAGGAAATGCAATTGATGCAGCAGTTGCAACCGCATTTGCCTTGGCGGTTACCTGGCCATCTGCCGGGAATATTGGTGGTGGTGGATTTCTCGTTTTTATGAATGACAAAGCTGAGGTGACAACCATTGATTTTAGAGAAAAGGCACCCATTAATGCATCAAGTACCATGTTTTTGGATCAACATGGAAATATTTTTAATGATTCAAACCATACAGGTGGATTGTCGATTGGAGTGCCCGGCACTGTGGCAGGGTTATATTTGGCTCATCAAAAATATGGAAAGTTAAGATGGGAAGAGGTAGTTCAGCCGGCGGTTGATTTAGCCAATAATGGTTTTCCATTTACCTGGACACTTTATCATCATTCAATTGAATTTAAAAAGTATTATGCTGAATCATTGCCGGAATTCTCAAAGTTTATGCTTGAAGAAGATGGAAGTTTTCGTGAACCCGGTAAATTATGGAAACAGACTGATTTAGGTGCAAGCCTTGAACGAATCAGGGATCATGGACGGGATGGTTTTTATAAGGGGAAAACCGCAAAACTCCTTGCTGAATATATTCAGGAAGAAGGGGGCATTATTACCGAAGAAGATTTACTGAAATATGAGGCTATTGAACGTAAACCGGTTGTTGGAAAATATCGGGGATATGATATATATTCGATGCCTCCGCCCAGCTCGGGTGGAGTGACTATGATCGAAATGCTAAATATACTTGAGCATTTTAATCTTCAGGATTTGGGCTTTAATTCTGCAGATTATATTCATGTTCTATCTGAAGCGATGCGCAGAGGCTACGCGAGCAGAGCCGAGTATTTGGGCGATCCTGATTTTAATCCCGATATGCCATTGGATAAGTTGTTGACAAAATCTTATGCCAAAAAATTGGCAGCATCCATCGATATGAAAAAAGCATCAGTCAGTGATTCAACTAAGTATGGGCAGTTATACGACGGTGAAAATACCACCCATTTATCAGTGCTGGATAAGGATGGGAATGCTGTATCTTTAACCTATACCCTCGAAAATAGTTATGGTTGCAAACTTATTGCAAAAAATCTGGGTTTCTTGCTAAATAATGAAATGGGAGATTTTAACCCGGTACCCGGAATTACTAAAACAGACGGACAAATCGGTACAAATGCAAATCAGGTTGCCTCTGAAAAAAGAATGTTATCAAGTATGACCCCAACGATTATTGCCAAGGATGGAAAAGTGTATATGGTTATTGGTAGTCCAGGTGGACGCACAATTATTAACTCTGTGATGCAAGCTATTTTGAATGTGCTTGATCATAAAATGGATATTAAAACGGCTATCGAAGCAGGTAAAATACACCATCAATGGTTACCTGATCAGGTTATTTATGAGGAATTGGGGATTTCATCCGATACCAAGAAAATGTTGGAATCGATGGGGCATAAATTCAGATCAGTAGAAAACATAGGAGCTTTAATGGGGATCGTTTATGATCGCAAGAAGGGAATCATGGCAGGAGCTGCAGATTCGAGTAGTGGTGATGGCGGTGTCGCCGTTTATTAAAACCAGTCAGTTCGATTAAAGTGTATCTCATGAAACCGGTTCAACTGACTACTGACTACTTCTGTCTAACATCTAAAATCTAACGTCTAATATCTTCAAGACCCTTTACAACCCTGAATGGTATGGCGTTCTGTTTAAAATAGATCGGCCAAGCGTAATTTCATCCGCATATTCGAGCTCGTCGCCTATTGAGATACCACGTGCAATGGTTGTAATTTTAATATTGGTATCCTTTAATCGCTTGAAAATATAAAAATTGGTTGTGTCACCTTCAATGGTGGTTGACAAGGCCATAATAACTTCTTTTATTTCACCACTTTGAACTCGTGAAACAAGGCTTCCAATTTGAAGGTCGTCAGGGCCAATACCTTCCATGGGTGAAATGATGCCTCCCAAAACATGGTACAAACCCACAAACTGAGAGGTGTTTTCGATAGCCATAACATCCCTGATATCTTCAACCACGCAAACAATTGAACGGTCGCGTTTGGGGTTTGCACAAATTTCACAGGTATCAACATCGGATATGTTATGGCAAACAGCACATTGCTTCATCTCATTCCGCATTTTGATGATGCTTTTCCCAAATTGTTCAACATCGTCAGTTTGTTGTTTTAGTAAATGAAGTGCAAGCCGTAAGGCACTTTTACGGCCGATACCGGGTAGTTTTGCAAATTCATTCACTGCATCTTCAAGTAGTTTTGAGGAGTAACTATTCACTATTTATCGCATTTTAAGATTGAAACAAAGTTAACTTAAAAGAATTTCTATTAAAAAGATTAATTTTATGAATCATTAAAAAATTATAGCATGTCACTTAAGCAAACTTCATCTTTAGTTTTCCTTGTCCTTTTTTGCTTTTCAGGGATGAGTCAAGATCAAACCCGGTTAAATAGTAAGGACAATTTGGGCCGTAAACAAGGTTATTGGAAGTCGTTTGATGAAATGGGATACTTAAAATATGAAGGCACTTTTAAAAATGATATCCCGGTCGATACTTTTAAATATTATTACCCTGATGGTAAATTAAGGGCACTGTCAATTTTTTATAACGAGGGCAAGCAATCGCGTACCAAATTATATCATCGAAACGAAAAAATAATGGCAGAAGGAAACTATTTAAATCAAAAGAAAGATAGTATTTGGAAATATTATAGTGAATATGATGGGGTTTTATTGTCGGAAGAGATTTATGTAAACAATCAGAAAAATGGACTTTGGAAGCAGTTTTTCCCCAATGGAAAAGTTGCCGAAGAAATTAATTATAAAAATGATGTTGAAGACGGGGAGTGGAAGCAGTTTTATACCGATGGTACTAAGAAACTCGATGGATTTTATGTGCGGGGTTTGAAAGAAGGCCTCATTCAAATGTTTTACCCAAACGGGCAGGTTGAAACCACCGGTACTTATTTGCATTCATTAAAAGAAGGAGTTTGGAGATATTTTTCGGAAGACGGGAAAAATACAAAAGATGAGCTATATAAGAATGGTAAGTTAGTTTCTAAATTTGAAAAATAACAAATGTACTTGAATTCAGGAATTTTTATGAAAACAAAACTTTCTGGTACTTATGATTATTGAATAAGGTTAAATCTGATCATAAGAAATAAATCCTTTTGGTGAAATATCCTTTAGTGCTTCACGAGGGTTATGATAGACTTCACTCTCGTAAATTTCACGGAGGAGGTTAGTGCGGAATTCAGGTGAGGCCAGGTGTGCAATGCCAATTGCATGTTCAGCTAAATTCAGCCCCTTCGGATTGAAGGCACCATTTTCAGTAACAATAATAACAGGATCGGCAGCGATAGCAGTGGTTGTGATTCCCTGAGGGCAAAGGTTTACAATCTTTGATTCGCCATGATCTGTGGTTGATTTCATTGCAATAATTGGTCGGCCACCTTCAGAAAGATAGGATCCCCTCAAAAAATCGGCCTGTCCACCAATACCGCTATAAATCATGCGTGCTTTTAATGAATCTGCCCAAATATTTCCATGAAAATCGACACCCATTGCACCATTAATGGCTGTCATTTTTTGTTGCTGGGCAATTTTTAAAATACTGTTGGTATAATTTGAAGGACGACTTTGTACAGAACTGTTTAAATGATACCATTTGTAGCCTTCTTTATCATTTGCCAAAAAAATTGTTGCTCTTGAAAAACGTGCATCCAGATATTTATTCGTGACCAGTCCCTTATCAACCAAACGACGCATTGCATCAGAAAACAATTCTGTGAAAATGCCCAGATTTTTCACTCCTTTATTAATGATGCTTGTAGTAACTGCTTCTGGAACTTCACCAATACCATATTGCAAGGTTGAACCTTCCGTTATATAAAGTTCTGTGATTATCTCGCCTATTTTAAGCGCACGATGATCTGGTTCTTCGGCTGGGTTGTTAGGTAGATCATAATCAGATTCGATCAGGTAGTCAATTTCACTTTCATGGATAGTAGTGCCTAATACAAAAGGCATTTGCGAATTTCTTTCAGCAATGACAATTCCATGGTTTTGCTTCGCGGTTTCAATCGCTGCTTGCACACCTTCAACGGTTGTGCCATAGCTGTAGTTTCCTCCGTTATCAGGACCGCTTACCGAAAGGAATACAATATTAGGATGAAGGCTTTCTTTTAATTGTCTTGCAATGTCGGATAAGTGCATCATCTGATACGAAACCCTTCCATCATTCATCGCTTTACGCGAGTGAGGTCCATTAAATATGACGCGATGCGTTATTCTTTCGCAAACATCTTTATCGAATAATTCACTTATATCGCCAAGTAATAATACACTGAGTAAATCCACATTTTTAATTTGATCATCTTTTGCAAGCTGTTTCAGTAATACCTTTGGAGTAGCAGCATTTCCAGCAGTATAAATTACACTATTCCCTTTAATTATTTTTGAGTTTACTACTTCTTCAACTTTTTTGACAATTCTCATTTTTTTTGTTGTTTATGGGAGGTAAATAGTTTTTAACATCAATTAAACGGTCTAGAACAAGTCGTCCGGTTGCTAATAACCTATTTTTTGTTTGGTGTCCGTCAGCAATTAAAATACATTTACAATTTATTGATTCGGCAACTTCATGGTCGTGAACGGTATCGCCAAGCAAACAAACTTCTAAAGGATTCAAATTGTAATCAGCTATTAACCGGCTTGCATTTGCTGTTTTACTGTGTGCATAATGATCGTTAATTCCATAAATTGCTTGAAAATAATGATGGATCCCGTATTGCTCAATCGATTTTTTTAGTGAATTTTGCTCCATTGCAGAGAGGATGAATTGCTTTATGTTTCTGGATTTGAGACATTCAAGAACTTCGCCTGCTTCACTATGTAATTTCGCGAGTTTGACTTGATCGGTGTAACTGACAATAAATTCATCAGCAGGAATTTTAAAATCTTCTTGCGTAAAGTCAAATCCGGCTTTTTGATAATAATCTTTGACCGGGAACTTAAAAATCTCTTTATATTTCTGAAGGCTTAGTCTTGGTAAATTTCTTTGCTCAAGCAAATTGTTGATGATACTATTGCAAATTATGGTATCGTCCAGCAAGGTTCCATTCCAATCCCAAATAATTGTTTTTATTCCATCCATATTTTTAAATCAAACGCAAATTTAATGTAAATCAGTAGGCTAAATAAGAGGGAGACCGTATGGGGTCAAAAATAATCTTATTTAAAGATTCTTAATTTGTCCAATGCCCTTTGATAGTTTTCGGCATTTCGGTTATGCTCACGGTTATTTTTGGCAAAATTATGATAACCCGAAAGATCTTCTTTGGCGCAGAAGTATAAATAATCGTGCTCCTGATAATTTAATACGGCATCAATTGAAGAGATTGATGGAATACATATTGGTCCGGGTGGCAATCCCGGATATTTATAGGTATTATAAGGCGAATCAATCTCTTTATGAACATTTAATACCCGCTTAACACCAAAGTCATTGAGTGCAAATATAAGTGTTGGGTCGGCCTGGAGTAACCAGTTTCGTTTTATACGATTAATGTAAACTCCTGCAATAATAGGCTTTTCGTCATTTTTTTGAGTTTCTTTATCAATGATAGAAGCCAGTATTACAACTCCCATCTTACTCATATTTAATGCTGCTGCCTTGGCTTTTCGCACATCGTTCCAGAAATTCTCATATTCACGAATCATGCGATTGATAAAATTTTCGGCACTCACGTTCCAGAAAAACTCATAGGTATTAGGAATGAATAAACTTGAGATTGTGTATTTATTAAATCCTAAATTTGAAATATAGGCACTGTCATTCAGTAAGTTGATAATTGAAGCTGAATCAATCTCTAGTTGCTCAGAAACCCTCATCGCTAATTGTTCAATATCCCTGATGTTATTAAAAATTAGATTTACCGGCTCTTGGTTACCGGCCCTTAGATGGTTGATCAATTCATTGTTCGACATCCCGTTTAACAGAAGGTATTTCCCGGCTTTAATATTTTCAGGGTATTTTTTCTTTTGGGCCCACCATTCAAAATTATTACGATGAATAATTAAACCGTCTTTATAAAGAATGGTTTTGACATCATCAAAGCTGGATCCTGTGGGAATATAAATCGAAATCTCAGGTTCCCCTTTTGTCCAAACATTTGGTTCGCTAATCATTTGATAAACAAAATAGCCAATGGCTATTACGATCATAATCAATAGCAGGAGAATGAAAATGATTGATCGGTGAAATTTTGATTTTTTCCTATATGAACTGTACTTTGTATGGTAATAAGCCATGGTTTTAGAATGTTTATTTGTCACTGATTCGCTGTAATAGGTATTCGTTAATCCAATTGCCCGATTTGTAGTTCCAGTCTTTTTTTAAACCTGCAATAATAAACCCTTGATGCTGGAACAAGGAAAGGCTGTTTATGTTATCCTCCTCAATATTGCAAAAAAGCTGATGAAGATTTAAAATATTGAAAGCATATTCAGCAAGTAATTCCAAGGAGGTAGCAGCAATTCCTTTTCCACGATAAGCCTCATCGATTAGAATCCCAATCCCCGCTCTTTTGTGGATGGGGTCAAAATCAAATAAATCAACACATCCAACCGTGATCTGTTGATTTTTCACTGAAAAGTCAATCATTAATCGCAATTGTTTGGTTGAAAAAATATCCTTGACGGCATTCATTACATATTGCTCTATATCAAAACGTGAGAAAGGGATAAGTGTGTTGCTAAGATGCCAGGTGTCAACTTTGTTTTCCCATTTCAATAGGATTTTCACATCTTCCGGCTCAACTGCCCTTAAACTAATATTGCCTTTTTTTAGATCCATTAAATTGAGATTTCTCCATTGAATACAAAAGTTGCCGGACCTTCCAGCCAAACATTCCTGAAAGCATACCCTTCTCTTTCGAAACTAACTTTTAATTTACCACCTAAGGTTTGAATTTGAACACTTCCTTTTTTGATGTTTTGTTCAATGGCAAATGCAAGTGCCGAAGCAGTAACCCCGGTTCCACATGAAAGAGTTTCGTTTTCAACACCTCTTTCAAACGTCCTGACAAACAGGTGACCCGATGCCTCTTCAACAAAATTTACATTGATCCCTTTTTCTCTGAATTGGTCATTGTTTCTGATCTCTTTCCCATCTTCATATACATCTTTTGATTGGAGATTTTTTAGAAATTCAATATAATGTGGGGATCCTGTATCGGTTAAATAGTAATTTGGCTCTTTTTTGAATTCATTTACATCCGACATTTTGAGCCTAACCATCGATTCCAAGCCATTGTATTCCAGAATTTCGCCCTCATGCAGTCCGTCAATAGCCATAAAATGAAAATAATTTTTGGCGATTCCAATTTTTTTTGCAAAAGCTAAAATGCATCGTCCACCGTTGCCACACATGCTGCCTTCCATTCCATCCGAATTATAATAAATCATCCTGAAATCAAGATCCTTATGTTTTCTTAAAATCATCAATCCATCTGCTCCGACTCCAAATTTTCTGTCACAAATTGTTTTGATCAATGAATTGCTTAAGGATAGGCTTTCATCCCTGCCATCAATAATAATAAAATCATTTCCGGCACCTTGATATTTGTGAAACGCTAATGTCATGTTAATGTTAAAATGTCATGTTTGATAATCCTAAATTAAATATCATTGAAAAATATGGTTTTTTAAAATTATAATTATACATAAAAATTCAAGTAGTATATTACTTAAATGCGCAATGATAACAAAGATATGCATAAATCTTTTATTCAGAAAGCAGAACATGGGGATGGATCTTAACAATTTTTAACACAGCGCAATATACTTATACGGGAATGAGGTACGTTTTTTGTTGAAAATTTAAAATAATAAATAATATTGGTTCATCTGCCAAAGTGGAAGATTTCCAATAATTAGTTCAATCAAAAAAAACAGTGAAAGATGAAAAGGTTTTTAGAATTTACACTAGTTGCACTTTTGAGCGCATTATTTGTAGTTATTATAGTTTTTGTTGTAATTAAAAAAGAGGATGTCACAAATCATCGGCAAAATATTCAATCCACTCAATTACCAGTATCCCAAACTTCATTTAACGCGGCGGATGCTGTTACCGGACCCGATTTTAGGGTGGCGGCAGATCGTTCAGTTCATGCAGTGGTGCATATTCGAACTCAATTCAGACGTAAAACCGAAAGTTACGATGATTTTTTTGGGTCCTTGAGAGAATATCTTGAAGGCAGGCAGCGGCCTAGTCAATCAGCACCCATGGTAGGATTTGGATCGGGAGTAATTATTTCTGAAGATGGGTATATTGTTACTAACAATCATGTTGTTGAAGGGGGCGATAAAATTGAAGTGACCTTGAACGATAAAAGATTATATGAAGCTAAATTGGTAGGAAGGGACGCTTCAACTGATTTGGCCTTAATTAAGATTGACACCAAGGATTTGCCCTTTCTTGTTTATGGAAATTCTGATGAAGTTCAGATTGGAGAATGGGTTTTAGCAGTTGGGAACCCTTTTAATTTAACTTCAACAGTAACAGCAGGGATCATTAGTGCAAAAGCCAGGAATATAAATATTCTTGGAGGTTCTGCTTCTATCGAATCATTTATACAGACAGATGCCGCTGTTAATCGGGGGAATAGCGGTGGCGCATTGGTAAATACAAGTGGGCAGCTTGTTGGTATAAATGCCGCGATTGCTTCAAGAAGTGGCTCTTATGAAGGATATTCTTTTGCTATACCGGTTAATATTGTCAAAAAAGTAATGGACGACCTGCTTAATTATGGTGAAATTCAAAGGGCATATATTGGGGTATCTATAAGTGATATAAATGCAGAGCTTGCAGAGAAGTATGGCATTGAAACCCTGCAAGGTGTTTATATTAGTTCAGTTGCCAAAAATGGTGGAGCAGATAAAGCAGGAATAATGGCTGAAGATGTCATTATACAGATTGATAATGTTGAAATTAAGAGTTCATCTGCTTTGCTTGAAACCATCGGACAACATCACCCTGGTGACAAAGTTAATGTTAAGGTATTAAGAAAAAACAAACCTAAGATTTTTACGGTGACATTGCAAAATGAAAATGGAGCTTTAGGAGTTGTTAAATCTGATGATAAATTTTTAGTTGAAGAACTTGGGGCTTATTTCCAGCAGATATCAACTGAGATAAAAGCTAAATTAAATATTGAAAATGGAATAGAGATAACACAGCTTAATAATGGAAAACTGAAAGATGGAGGAGTTAGAGAAGGCTTCATTATTTTACGAGTTGACAATTATATAATCAATTCAAAACTCGACATAGAAACAGCGATCTCTGAATCAAAAAACGGAGCATATCAAATAGAAGGTATTTATCCTAACGGAATGCGCATTATATACGGATTTACCAATTAGTTTATTTGGAACAATTATAAATAAATCTGTATTTTATTGAAAATAATTGAATTAAATCTTTCAAGTCTGCATATTTCTCATTATATTTGTTTAGATCGGTAATTATCGAATAGTGTACTGATTGATAGGAGAATTTGAATAAAAAAGAAAAACATGAGGCAATTAAAAATAACGAAGTCAATAACGAACAGGGAAACGGCTTCTCTAGATAAATATTTACAGGATATTGGGAAGGAAGAGTTAATTACGGCTGAGGAAGAAGTAATATTGGCCCAGAGAATTAAAGCAGGCGATCAGGTTGCACTTGAAAAATTAACGAAAGCAAATTTACGCTTTGTGGTTTCTGTTGCAAAACAATATCAAAACCAAGGTTTAAGTTTGCCTGATTGCATCAATGAAGGCAATCTGGGATTGATTAAGGCCGCCAAAAGATTCGATGAAACAAGAGGGTTTAAATTTATTTCTTATGCAGTATGGTGGATAAGGCAATCAATTTTACAGGCGTTGGCCGAGCAATCAAGAATTGTCAGGTTGCCATTAAATCAGGTTGGATCCTTAAATAAGATTAAAAAAGTTTCTTCAAGATTGGAACAAGAACTCCAACGACCACCTTCAGCAGATGAAATTGCGGATTCATTGGAAATGCCGGAACATAAAATTGATGCGGCACTTAAAATTTCAACAAAATATGTATCGATGGATGCACCGCTTACGGCCGAAGATGATCTGAAATTTTTAGATGTTTTTATGCCTGAAGATACAATGCCTACAGATTCTTTCCTGATGAAAGAATCATTGGGCAGGGAAATTCAACGATCATTGGCAACCCTTACTGAAAAAGAAAGAGATGTGATTAATTTGTATTTTGGAATTGGTACCAACCATGAGTATACTTTGGAAGAAATCGGGGCTAAATTTGACCTAACCCGGGAAAGGGTTCGGCAAATTAAGGAAAAAGCAATACGAAGATTAAAGCATAATTCCCGAAGCAAATTACTAAAAGTATATTTGGGAGAATAAGTAGTTTTTTTTGAACTTATTAACAGTGGATTACTGATAAAATTCTTTATTGGTAATCCTTTTTTTTGTTTATTTTTGGGTGTGAGTTTCTTTCATTCTTAAGATCAATTATTAACCTCAAAACCTAACTAAAAATGAGTCAGACTAATGAGAATCATCATTTCGAGCAATCATTAAATAAATGGGTAAGTGATGAAAAAATTGCAAATGAATTCATCACCATAATTAGTCAATTGTTTTATGATAAAGCTGTTGAACTAATCATATTCAGGAGCCAACTGCTTGATAGGACGGCAAGTAAAGTTTTGCTGAAACATTTTAAGTCCATACAAATTGTTACAAAAACATTGTTAGTTAAAGATTCATTGGATTTGGCAAACGCTATATTCAGAGCTGATATTATAAATGCTCGAATCGATATTGGTCGCTTGAATTTTGAATGGGTTGAAGAAAAAGCAAATTATAAGAACATTGATGATTTTATAAAGGATAAGTTGTCGGATTTGATTGGTAAAAAACCAACTTATGATAAACCAGTTGATGTCGTTTTGTATGGATTTGGCAGGATTGGTCGCTTGGTCGCCCGTGAATTAATTATTCAGGGTAATGGAACGCAACTTAGAGTTCGGGCAATCGTGGCTAGAAATAACACAGGCGAATCGATGAAAAAGAGGGCTTCCTTGTTCCGCCAGGATTCGATTCACGGTCCATTTAGAGGTGTGGCAATTGAAAATGTTGATGATAATACAATTTTTGCCAATGGACACACCATCAAAATGTTAGAGGCAAGTCGTCCTGAAGACATTGATTATACAGCTTATGGAATTGAAAATGCTTTATTGATTGATAACACGGGTATTTTAAGAGATTATGAAGGTTTATCCCGACACTTAAAAGCAAAAGGTATTGCAAAAGTGCTACTCACCGCACCAGGGAAGGGTGATATTCCAAATATTGTTTATGGAGCGAATCATCGTGAACATGATCCGGATGATTATAAAATTTGGTCCGCAGCATCTTGTACAACGAATGCAGCAGTTCCTATTCTTAAAGTGTTGGAGGAAAGTCTTGGGATAGAAAGGGGCCACCTCGAAACTATCCATTCATATACCAATGATCAGAACCTGCTCGATAATTTTCATAGCAAAGTCAGAAGAGGACGATCAGCCCCAACCAATATGGTAATTACAGATACTGGAGCTGCTTCTGCTGCTGTAAAAGTAATCCCAAGTTTGGCAGGTAAACTAACAGGGAATGCAATTCGTGTTCCAACTCCGAATGTTTCGTTGGTAATTCTGACCCTGACTGTAAAAAAACAAACTTCAGTTAAAGAATTAAATGACCTGATATTGTACGCTTCGTTAAAAGGTACGATGGTAGAGCAGATCAGATATTCGAGTTCTGAAGAAGCTGTATCATCAGATTTTATAGGTGATTCAGCTGCATGTATATTCGACAGCCCGGCAACAAAGGTTTCGGCCGATGGTAAAAACATCGTAGTTTATCTTTGGTACGACAATGAATTTGGATATACCATTCAGGTAATTAGATTGGCAAAACACATCGCTAAAGTTAAGAGTTACAGATATTATTAAAGATATATTGAAAATTACAGTGCCTTTCTTTCAAAAGGCTCTGTAATTTTATAATTTTGCCGACAGAATACCCTAAGGGGTAATTTTTATTTTATGAAATAGGGTTATTTCATAAAATATTTGAAAAAATTTATATTATGTCAAATACAAAGTATGTTTTTGTGACTGGAGGTGTAACTTCTTCGTTAGGGAAAGGGATTATTTCTTCATCATTAGCCAAACTATTGCAGGCAAGAGGGTTTCGTGCCACCATTCAAAAGTTGGATCCTTACATCAATGTTGATCCCGGTACATTAAATCCTTATGAACATGGCGAATGTTATGTAACTGAAGATGGAGCTGAAACCGATCTTGATCTCGGTCACTATGAACGTTTTTCAAATGTTCCGACATCTCAGGCAAATAATATTACAACCGGAAGAATTTATCAAACAGTAATAAATAAAGAAAGAAGAGGGGATTATTTGGGTTCGACTGTGCAAGTAATCCCACATATTACCGATGAAATAAAAAGATGCATCAAGTTGCTAGGTGAATCAGGTAAATTTGATTTTGTAATTACTGAAATTGGAGGAACTGTTGGGGACATTGAATCTTTGCCTTATATCGAAACGGTTCGACAGATGAGATGGGAGCTAGGAGCAAATTGTGCTGTAATACATCTGACTCTGGTACCCTATTTGGCTGCAGCCGGAGAGCTGAAAACAAAACCTACTCAACACTCAGTAAAAGCATTATTGGAGCAAGGAGTTCAACCCGATATAATCGTTTGTAGAACAGACAGGCATCTCAATGAAGTACTGAGAAGGAAAATTGCTTTATTTTGCAATGTTACACCATCGGCCGTTATTGAATCAATTGATGCTGAAACAATTTATGATGTCCCAATCTTAATGCGTGAAGAAGGACTGGATAAAGAGGTTTTAAATAAAACACTTACCCCAATTAAGAATGAACCTGATTTAGTGAATTGGGAAAAATTTCTTTATAGGTTAAAACACCCTAAGAGGAAGGTAACCATTGGATTAGTTGGTAAATATGTGGAACTGAAAGATGCCTATAAATCGATCACAGAATCATTTGTACATGCCAGTGCGATGAATGATTGTGAAGTCAATCTGGAAATGATACATTCGGAGGGAGTGGATGAAATAAATGTTGCAAAAAAACTGAGTAGTTTGGATGGGATCCTGGTTGCTCCGGGTTTTGGTGATCGTGGGATTGAAGGTAAAATTTTAGCATGCAAATATGCCCGTGAAAATAAAGTGCCATTTCTTGGTATCTGTTTAGGTATGCAATGTGCTGTTGTTGATTTTGCAAGGAATGTCTTAAACCTTCAAGATGCACATTCAACAGAGATGAATCCAAGGACAACACATCCAGTAATCGACCTGATGGAAGAACAAAAACGGATCACTAATTTAGGAGGCACAATGCGTTTAGGGTCATATCCTTGCACTATCGCTAAAAAATCAAAGGTATTCGATGTTTATGGTGAGGAAGAAATATCCGAAAGACACAGACATCGTTATGAGTTTAATAACAAATATCTCGACGAATTTATTGCTGCCGGGATGAAAACAAGTGGGATTAATAAAAAGAATAATTTGGTTGAAATTATAGAACTGTCCGATCATCCATGGTTTGTCGGAGTGCAGTTTCATCCTGAATATCGCAGTACTGTAGCAAACCCACATCCAATATTTGTAAGTTTTGTAAAGGCGGCAATTGACGAAAAGTCATGATTTGGCACATTAAATACAAAGGAATAGTTCTTGATAGAAGGGAACTTTTTAAGCATAGGCGAACAAACTTGCTCAAACTCTTAATAAATGAATAAAAATAATATAATTGGAGTTTTACTCCTCGGAGCCATATTTATCACATGGAGTATTTTACTAAAACCCTCTAAAGAAGAAATTCAAGAAAAGCAACGGGTTCAGGATTCGATCTCAGCGGTAAATCAGGCTAATTATCTTCGTCAGGATTCTATCAATAAATCAAAAATTACGCTGGCTGATGAATCCAACATTGTGGAGGCCCAAAATGAAAATAGTTCGGGAAGTCAAGAAATTCTTGCTTCAGTCGATAAATCAAAATACAGCGTGTTTGCAAATTCTGCAGTTGGTGAAGAAAAAATTACGACCATTGAAAACGAGCTCTTCAAACTTCAATTCTCAAATAAAGGCGCAAGAATCCTATCTGCTGAATTGACCAGATATAAAACCTATGATTCACTACCCCTTATTTTATTCGATTCAGAAGCCAATAAATTCGGGATATCATTTTTTATAAACAATTATCGCCTGAATACCCAGGACTTTTATTTTCAACCTTTTTGGCCCGACAGGGATCATTCAGGTGAAGATGATGTAAAAATAAAAGGAGATGAGTCCGTATCGTTTGGAATGCGTTTATACACTGATAATGGTGAAGATTCTTATAACCCGAACCAGTATATTGAATTTTTATATACGATTTCTGGAAATAAGTATATGTTCGATTATAAAATTAATATTGTTGGATTAAAGGACGTATTAGCAACAAATGCTAATTATTTAAATCTGGAGTGGGAAACCAATATTCTGAAACAGGAAAGAAGTATTGATCGTTGGAATGGACCGACCGTTTTTTATAAATATGCCAGCGATGAAGTGGATTACCTCTCAGAAACAAAGGATGATAGTGAAGTTTTAAAATCAAAGGTAAAATGGATTTCATTTAAGCAGCGATTTTTTTCTACTGCACTCATAGCTAATGATGCATTTGTAAATGCAGAAATTAGTGGATTCACCGATCCTGATTTTGCAAATGATCCAAGGTATTTGAAATCTATGAAGTCGACCATAGGAATTCCATACTCTTTTTCGGGCGACCAATCAATTCAAATGTCCTTTTATTTCGGACCGAATAAATATAATATTCTTCGTAAATATCACTTAGGTCTCGAACGACAAATTCCTTTGGGATGGAGTTTTGCACCATTAGCATGGATCAACATTTATGCTGTTATCCCGGTATTCAATTTCCTTGGAGGATTTGGGTGGAACTATGGTATAATTATATTAGTCTTAACCATTTTGTTAAAATTGGTTCTTTTCCCAATTGCCTATAAAACTTACAAATCAACTGCAAAAATGAGGGTTTTAAAGCCCGAAATTGATGAGATTGGATTGAAATTTCCTAAGAAGGAAGATGCCATGAAAAAGCAACAAGCTACAATGGCTCTTTATAAAAAAGCAGGAGTTAACCCAATGGCCGGTTGCGTACCCATGCTTTTACAGATGCCTATTTTGTTTGCAATGTTTCGGTTTTTTCCTTCATCCATCGAATTGAGGCAGCAATCCTTTTTATGGGCCACCGATTTATCGTCTTATGATTCAATATTCTCCTGGACAGCTCAAATTCCAATTTTAAGTAGTGTTTATGGAAATCACATTAGTTTGTTTACATTGTTAATGACGATATCTACCATCATCTATACAAAAATGAATAATGATATGATGGCCTCCGGAAGTCAGCAAATGCCTGGAATGAAAACTATGATGTATCTGATGCCGATCATGTTTTTGGGGATGTTTAATGGATATGCTTCCGGCTTGAGTTATTACTACTTCCTTGCCAACATTATCACTTTCGGCCAAATGTACTTGATCAGGGCAACCATCGATGAGAAAAAAATATTAAAACAAATCGAACTTAATAAGAAAAAACCTGTTAAAAAATCAAACTTTCAAAAGAGATTAGAGGAAGCTGCTAAGAAACGAGGCTATTCAGCTCCAAAGAAGTAGTACCAGATATTGGTTATAAATTATCAGGTTAAATAAAATTTAATTTCATACGAGATAATTATACTTGTATTAACCTCAATTCGATCTAAGCATTTCCCATGAAACTGGTTCAATATGTCATAGATTTAGCTTTTTGGGCTAATAAGACGTTTGATATTAGAAGTTAGACCATGGAAAAACTTGTGTCTTAAATCTTTTGTCTGATTTCTAAAGTCTTACATCTTAAGCTATTAAAATGCTCAGGACATAGGAAGTCTTTAATTTTAATGTTTTTTATATCGAACTCACATTAATATTAGTTTAGTGAATAGTATGAATTGTAATTTCTCAGATATTTTAACCTAAAATAGACCTTCTGATCTATTTATTTTAATAAGTTGCTCACCTGACAATAGGTAACTTGCCTAAGTTTTTTTAGTTTATAGGTAAAATACTTATAGAATTCCTTGCATTGTATTAATTTTATATTTATTTTTACAAGTTAATTTACATTAATTATTAATTACGTTTAAATCAAACTTATGAAAACTCTCAAACCTTTTCTTTATCTTTTAGTTGTTTTTGCGATAGTTTTGAGTGCTTGTAATAAAGATGTTCATAAGATTGGGGAAGATGAAAACCTTGATATTCAAGTAAAGAATATGGAGGATTTGATTGTACCCGCAAATTTTGATTGGAGAATTCCGATGAATTCTGCCAATACCCTGAAAGCCGGAGGTAATCATTACTATCCGAACGTATACGCTACACTGGCATTTGAAGATTTATGGCCTGCTAAAGGCGATTATGATTTTAATGACCTAGTGGTATCGTATCAATTTAGAACTGCTACTAATGCAAGTAATAATATTACTGACATAGTAGGTACGTTTATTTTTAGAGCTACCGGAGCCGGGACAGAAAATGGTTTCGGATTTGAATTAACAGGTTTAGATACAACAGGATTTGTAGTTACTGGAAATTCTGTTTATGCCGGTTATACTACTGCAACTGATGGTAATTCTGGTTGGGAGCTTGGTCAATCAAACCCCGTAATTATCGTAGCTGATAACATTAAGGATATTATGCCTTTATGGGCTAATAATTCGCAGTACGGTACTATTTTCGCACCTGATGATACTTTGGAGATTCATATTACACCAAGACCTGGTGTTGATATTGATTCAGCTGATTTTATCATCAATGGAACTAATTTTAATCCATTCCTGATTATTGATTTTATCAATGAAGGCAGAGGGCGTGAAGTACATAAAGTTAACTTTCCTCCAACTGATTTGGCGGATCCCAGTTATTTTATGACAGCTGATGATTATTCACAACCAGGGATAAATAGCACTTATAAAACGTCTAAAAATTACCCATGGGTTTTAGAGATTCCTGGAATCTTTAAATATCCTAGAGAAAGTATAGACATTAATTGGGGTTATTATCATTTTGGTGCTTGGGCAGAAAGCGGAGGTATTCTTTATACTGACTGGTATTCTAATCTTGCTCCTGGTTATAGACTTATAGGTAACCTTTATCAGGCTCCATAAATAAGTAGATAGGATCATAGAGAAATAAAAAAGGCTGCATTTTATTGTAGCCTTTTTTATTTTAAGCATATCGTTAATCTGATGATACTCTAAAGTATATAGATCTCTAAATTTATGTATTAACTAATTTTGCCTGTCAACTAAATATCAAATTGGTAAATTTTGTGAATTTTTAAAATCTGTGGGATTATAAGAGTATTTCCATCATTTTCGATAAAATGTTCCGATAGAGAAAGCTTTCGCTTATCATCCCATTGGTTTTTCAACCTTTGTTTTACTTCTTCACTACTTAATTTATCCCTATTAATAATTCTTTCTATTCTCATTATTTCAGGTGCATAAACATATATTATGGTATTCATATATTTATCAAATCCACTTTCAAAAAGTATGGCTGCTTCATGAATTATATATGGTGCTTTTGAATTGGAAATGAGCCAATTTTGAAATAAGCGGGCTACTTCCGGATGGATTATCTTGTTAAGCAGATTTAAAGCATTTTTATCATTGAATACCAATAAAGCCATTTGTTTTCTGTCAATTTGCCCATTATTATCAATTATCTTCGCTCCAAAGAGCGAACTTAAATGTAGGATGATGTTTTCACGTTCCAGTACTTTTTTTGCTTCAATATCTGCATAAAATATTGGTACACCTAACGCTTGGAAAATCCTGGCAACAGTTGTTTTTCCACTGCCCATATTGCCAGTTAAACCAATCTTAATCATTGTTAACTAAAATTAAATACTCCACAGACTTAGGTTGAAAATCAATAATCTTAATAAAGGCAGGGTAACGTTCTAACACTATTATCTGAGAGTTTAATGAATGCTCATCATAATGGATAACTGCCGAAAATATGTCCGGGGTAATTCTATCAAAATCTTTTAGTGCTACTAAAAATTTGACAGTCACAGTTTCAGGAAATAATTTAATTCGTAAATCGTTTTTCTCAAATATTTTTATTGGAATAATTAGCGAACTCTCAGTGAACTGTTCAATAGGAATGTGCACCTGAACGGAATCGGTGGAAAGATGCAATTGGGCATCTTTATATGGATTAATAAGTTTAAGTCCAATGAACTGATTACTTTGAACATTGACAAGCTTTACATATTCGGTTGATATTGAATTTATAGAATCAATCAATGAAGGCGGTCCACTGATAGTAATCTTTTGTATAGATGGTGTAATCTTTCCATAAACATAATGTTGTTGCTTAGGAATTATATCAATTTTAAGAAGAACCTCCACTTCTTTACTCATCGTTTTTTCAAGATTTAAGTAGAGCGTATCAGGTGAAATTTTGCTTATAGAATATTGGAATCCATTTTGATTCCTTATTTGGTTAAGTAGTGATGCACTTAAAATATAACTGCGAAAGCTGGAACTGGTATTATAAATTCGAACATTATGGAGATCAATCAAAAGCTGTTTTTTCTTTTTAAAATAAATTTCAGTCAATAAATCAAAGCCCCTCGAATCAATTTTCAGGTATACTATTGAATCAAATGCTTTAGTAATGATCTGATCAGAAGGCGGATTCACAAAATTAATTTCATAGGGAATGTCAGATGAATAGTCTTTTGACATCTTAATTAATAACCAAATGGATACAGATATTAAAAGGCAAATAAGAAAAATAGAAAGACGTGCTTTGTCTCTTAAATTCTTAATTTTTAATGTGCTCTCGTATAAATCTGTGATAGTTAGTTTCACCGTTTTTTTCTGCAAGTTAATAAAAAAGGAATCCTATAACAATATAGAATTCCTGATCATAGCATTTTGTAATTAAGGTTAGGCTTGTGGAGCATCCCCACCTACTGCAGATCTTTCAATCGTTAGTTTGTTTCCTCCATCAATTTCAATGATGAAAGTTTTATCACGAACTTCAAGGATTTTTCCATGGATTCCTCCAATGGTAATAATTTTATCCCCTTTTTTTAGCGACTCACGATATTTCTTTTGCTCCTTTGTTTTTTTCATCTGTGGCCGAATAAAGAACATGTAAAAAACGACTACGATTAAAATTAACGGGAGAAATGACATAAGTCCGCCTCCTTCTTGGCCTTCCTGAGGCATGAATAATAAGATGTTTGAGATTGTCATTGTGTACTTTGTTTTATGTTTAATTTTTATTTTTTTACGGTTGCTTTAATCCGCAGATATACCCTGTTTGTTGAAGCATTTGTTTCAATAGTTGCCGTTTTGTTTTGATACCCCATCTGCCCTCGGCTATCAAAGGTAAGTTTAATAATACCGGTTCCTCCCGGTTTTATGGGTTCTCTCGTGAAGTCGCTTGCCGTGCATCCACAGGAAGCTTTTACATCGGAAATTATCAGGTCGGAACCACCAGAATTGCTGAATTTAAAAGCATGTGTTATCATTTCTCCTTCTTTAAGTTCACCAAAATCATATTCATTTTCAATAAATATTATTTTTGGTGGTTCATCCGAATAAACCGATTCATTTGAGCTGTTTAGTGTATTTGCTGAATCCGCATTTTTCTCAGAACGCTGCGAATGTGAATTACATCCAACATTGATCAATTGAAAAATTAAGAAAATAAAAAGAAATGAAAATGTGTTATTTCGCTTCATAATGCAAAAATATAAATTATCATTGAATAAGAAGCCTTATTTATTATTTTCCACTGCCCATTATGGTTAACGATCCTTTAAAAACATCATCTTCAAATTCTCCATGACATTTTAGCACATAGAAATATACCCCGTCTTTCAAACTTCCTCCATCCCAATCGTTCTGATAATTTTTTTGTTCATAAACTTTTTGTGTCCAACGGTTAAAAATGATTAATTCATTGCTTTTGTAAAAGTCATTTATCTTGGGGTAATCAGCACCGGCTTTAAGATTTGAACCAGGATTATCCTGTGTGATGATAAAAATGTCATTGATCCCATCATTATTTGGTGTAATAATATTAGGAATGATCAACCTAACAGTTTTAACAGCAATAGAATAATATAAATTAGTGTCGCAGCTTGTTTGATATTTTGCAGTAAAAATAATGTCAAAATTTCCAATATGATCGAAAGTATGTGTTGGAGATGGGTCAAAAGATGTAACACCGTCACCAAAATCCCATTTCCATCCTTCTACATCGATGCTATCTTCTGAAAGATTTGTGAATTGGAAGGTACCTGTCGGGCTTTGGATATACCAGGGATCTTCGGGATCCGTTGAAAGTTCAATGCTCGGGGCCCTGTAAACTTTTACATAAACATCCGTGTCAAGTCGGTTATTAAGTGCATCATAAACACTCATGTTATATAGTCCTTCGCATAAATTTATCGCTACCGACGAATCGTTTAAATTAACCGCAGCACCACCCCAATCATAATGATAAGGAGCGATTCCCCCACTAGCTGTGGCTTTAACTTGACCATCACAATTACCGGAGCATCCCATATTCAATTGCGTAAAGGTGATATTTAACTGAGCGTTGGAAACTAAAAATGAAAATAAAAAAATCGTACAGACTAATTTATATTTAATCATGTGGCAATTGATTGATTATAATGCGAATTTAACAATTATTAAACGAAAAAACGAGGATGTTTATTATCAATCCTTATTTATGCCCTTGTTTATTCATTACAGAAAATGAAATATCATTTAATAATGGATGTCATTTAATTTAGAAACATTAATTTTGAAAGTTTATTCACTTACAACAATGGCCAATTTGTTGTTCTCTGAATTAATTGCTAAACGTGTGATCCCTTTTAACCCGTTAAATTCATCGTTTATTTGAACCGGTTTCCATTCGTTGGAAGACTCCGGATTTAAAAAGTAGAGTTGATCACCATCGCTCATGAGCATCAACCCATTTCTGGTCCAACACAAGTCTTCTCTTAATGCTAGGGTGGATGCGATGGTCGATGTTATCCTTGTTATTGGATCAAACGAATTAATGCGCCAATTCTCAGATAAGGATTTATCAATATAACTCATCCTATTTCGTGAAGGAATTTTATGCAAGGATCGTCCGATTTTTGTGGTAATTATTAAATCTTCTCCTGATTTCAGATCAATATAGTGCAATTCGCCCATGTCGTCTAATAAAACGTAAGCCAATAATTTGGATTCATCAATCCAGGCATGATAGCCAATTAGGTATTTGTTGCTGAGAATGATGGGTTGACCTCCTTCAACAGGATATTTCCCTAAGTCCTGAGCACCATTGTCGCGTTGTATGATGCATGAAATAAATTTCCCATCAGGAGTAAGGGTAGGTGAGTACTCCCTTTCAGGAGTAATAGTCAAATTCCTTGTTTCAAGGGTTTGGTAATTGAAATATTTTATGTCGCTTCTGCCTTCATTATCAAAGGATGCATAATAAATAACAGGATCGGTACCATGGAAATTGGGCTGATTGTCATACCCTTCGTGATTAGTAATGTTTTGAGGATTTGATATGCTAACTTGATCATTTTCAATCTTGATATCAAATAAATAAATTTCAGTTCCGGTTTGCGATTGTGCTAACACGCAGGAAAGCAAAAAGAAAGGAATTAATAGCTTTTTCATTGTCACTTAATTTGATTGAATTAAAGTAGCAAGATAACGAAAATTGATAATTTCAGGATAAATAAAAGGGCAGTGAATTAATAAAAAAGACAAACTATTTTAAACATTAAAACGAATATGTAAAATGTCACCATCGCCAACAATATAGGATTTACCTTCGACGTGAAATTTGCCCTTGTCTTTGCAAGCCTGTTCGGAACCCAAACTAATAAAATCATCATACTTCATTACTTCAGCTCTGATAAACCCTCTTTCAAGGTCGCTGTGGATTACTCCTGCTGCTTGCGGGGCTGT
>PHDM01000017.1 GCA_002840985.1 Bacteroidetes bacterium HGW-Bacteroidetes-17 | reverse complement strand
CATGCCGGGTAAGGCAAATCCTGTTTCAATACTCGAAAATATAGGTTTAACCGTAACCCCTGAATTAATAGCAAACCCATTATAATTTGCATAGAAAGGTTCCGGAATAATTATTTCATCTCCCGGATCCAAACAAGTTTGCATTGCAAATAAAATAGCTTCGGATGCACCCGCAGAAACAATAATATCGTCGGCAGTGATATGAATATCATGTTTTTCATAATACGTAACCATTTTCTGTCGATAAGACAAGATCCCTGCAGAATGACTATAAGCAACTACTTTTTGATCAAAATTTCTAATTGCATTTAATGCAAGTTCAGGAGTTTTAATATCAGGTTGACCAATATTTAAATGGTGCACTTTAATTCCCTTACTCTTAGCCTTCTCTGCATAAGGCACCAATTTTCGAATTGGGGATTCGGGCATATTCTGCCCCTTTAATGAAATTTTCGGCATACTGAAACAAAAATTAAATCCCGACTGATTTAGACGGGATCATGTTATTTAATTAGGTTTATTTATTGGTGGGTGCTGATCCACTATTTTTTGATGGTGTACCATCTACAAGTTTATCAACCACTTCACCTTGTATTTTTAAAACTACAACAGGAGTTTTGGCATTCGACATAATTGTAACGGTTTTGGCAAAGGGTCCTACCCGATTGGTAGCATAAGTTACCTCAATTTCATCTGATTTCCCTGGAAGTATTGGCTTTTTTGGCCAGGTTGGAACGGTGCAGCCACAGGAAGAACGAGGTTGTGATAAAATTAAAGGTTCTTTACCTGTATTGGTAAAGACAAATTTGAATTTACCATCGCTATCTTTTAAAATTTTGCCATAATCGTGAATTAAGGTCTCAAATTTAATTTGAGCTGCATTTGGGTTTTCATCTTTTTGCTCTTGTGCATTTAAGATCACTGAGGAAAAAAGAAGCATACTGAATACAATTATTATTTTTCTCATAACTATTTATTTTAATCAAAAGAACAACTTCCAATATTTTGTTTCAAGTTTTACCAGTAAAACTGAACTGTCATCGTTCAATTCTGATGATAATAAAAATGAATTTCAATCATTAAATAATTTGCCGGGTTAACTAATTCTGTTGTGAATTTTGAATATTAAACAATATAAAATCTTAATTATTAATGAACTTTAACGATAAAAAAAGAAGAATGTTTTAATCAAACAATTCCTCGTGGCTTGCCGCGAGGTTTCCTAGTACTCTCCCCTGAAAATCAGGGGGGATGTCAGTCGAAAGACTGACAGGGGGGTGAAATAATGAAAATTCGGGTTTCAGCTTTTTTGGTGAAATAAAGTTGGCGAAATACCCCCTTGACTTGCCACGGGGATAATCAACTTTAAGAATTTTCTTTATTTCAGTTTTCGAAATTTAAAATAAGCAAATATTACAAGCATAATTCAAGCCAATCCTAAGTATTGAAACAAAAAATTAAAGTTTCAAAGGATTTTATAGCAGTTTACAAGATTTATTATATTTGCAACGCACTAAATAACTAAACCATACTATTTTGCCAACTTATATACCCAATAGCAAGGAACTTGATGGAAAGCAATTGTATTTTAGCTTTTTGGCCGGGGCACAAAGAATTTTCGACAATCAGGAATTGTTGAATAAAATAAATGTATTCCCTGTGGCTGATGCAGATACAGGAACTAATCTGGTTTCTACTATGCGTGCTATTATTAATACATCGATCCCTACCCATAATCTTAAACAGACTGCAGAAGCTATAGCTAATGCTGCCCTGATTGGTGCAAGAGGAAATTCCGGAATTATTTTCGCGCAATTTCTATATGGTTTTAGTAATGAGATCAAGGCAGGGCAACGTGTCAATGTCAATTCATTCGCAGGAATTCTTGTCGAATCCATAAAATATGCGTACGAAGCCATCGCAAACCCTGTGGAAGGAACTATGATTACGGTGATGCGAGAATGGGTTGAACACATTGATAAAGTAAAATATAAATTTGACGACTTCAAAAAGCTAATCTCTGAGTCGATTCATTCTGCGCGAACCTCTTTAAAAGAGACAACCGAAAAATTAGATGTACTTAAAAAGGCCAAAGTAGTTGATTCCGGAGCTAAAGGATTTGTGGTATTTCTGGAAGGAATGATCGATTTTTTCAATCATGGAGAAGTTAAAAGAATCCTTCCTGCCCGAAATATTATTAAAGTGCAATCAGCTGAGGCAGAACTTTTATCACATGATGAGATTACTTTTCGGTATTGTACAGAAGCCATGTTAGAAGGAGAAAAGCTTGACAAAAAGGTCATTTTAGACAAGATACTGGATATGGGTGATTCATTAGTAATTGCAGGTTCTCCGGCAAAACTAAGAATTCACATTCATACCGATGATCCGGCAAATATATTTGAAGAAATCCATAAGTATGGCGATATCACTTACCAGAAAGTGGATGATATGGTCATGCAAAATCAAGTGATGACCAATAAATTGGGTCCAATTGCTATTGTAACAGATTCAACCTGTGATTTACCTGATGAATTAATCCAAAAACATCAAATTAACGTTGTTCCACTAACGGTTCATATCGGTGACAGCTATTATTTAGATCGAGTGACTTTAAAAGCGGAAAAATTTTACAAGATGTTTCCTAACCTTAAAAAAAATCCTACAACTGCTCAACCAACTTTTGAATTATTCTCCAATAAATTTTCATTTCTTAGCTCGCATTACGATTCTATTATTGCAGTTCAACTAAGTAACGCATTAAGCGGTACATTTTCTAATAGCCAAAAAGCAGCAAAAACAATTGGTTTACAAACCAGGACCAAAATCACTGTTATTGACTCAAAGCGTTTAACAGCAGGACTAGGACTTATTGTACTAAGATTAGCAAAAGCTAGTGAATCAGGTGAATATAATCATGAGCAATTGATTTTAATGACAGACGAGTGGATTCAAAAATCTGAAATATATGTAAGTGTTAAATCACTGAAATATATCGCGCGCAGTGGTCGTGTAAATCCGTTGAAAGGATTTATCGGAAAATTACTCAATTTAAAACCCATCATAAGCATTGATAAAGATGGGAAATCAGTTTTATTGGAAAAATCATTTACTGAAAATGGCAGTAAAAAAAATCTTTTAAAGCATGCGCTAAAATTAGCTGCAAATAATCAGATATGGGGATATGCCATAACCCATGCTGATAATTTAATAACTGCTAAAGAGTATGCAAAAGAACTGACCGGTATTTTTAAAAAAGAACCACTTTTTATTCATGAAGCATCGCCTGTTTTGGGTGCCAATACCGGACCTGGAATTGTTGCAGTATCAATACTAGTTGAATAATAACGGACTACCCAATCAGTTTTTTATCACTTTTTTGGTAGCAATGAATTCACCTTTGCTATTTGTGATTAAAAGGTAATAAGAACCTTTAATCAGATTTTCAAGGCTGATTTCAACTTTCTTATCATACATTGATTCTGGCAACTTTATTTGCCTGACAAGAATTCCATTTGGATTTACGATAGAAATCATTTGAGCATTCAATTCGCCACCAATTTCGATGTGGACAATATTTTTTGTCGGATTTGGATAAATCGATATTTTATCATGATTCGTCTTTGGATCATCAATACTGGTAGTAGTTGACACATATACCCTGACAGTATCAAATGTTTTTTCGTATCCATCCTCGACATAAACAACATAAAGTGTAGTATGTGTTGGTACTACAAAAGTACTGTTTTCATTACAAAACTCTCCGTTTTCATCCTGCCAGCTGCAAGCCGATATCGGATTTGTAGAATTAATCAACTCAACAGATAATTGAACACTTTGTCCGGCAATGATCGAGTCGGGAGTAGCTTTAGCCCTCATGTACAAAGCGCCACCATAATTTTGTGCAATAAGATCTTCAGCAACATAAAAAAAGCCAATGCTGTCGGGTTCAAAAACGTAACCTGGACGGGAAGGGATTGCCCAACCGGAATAACCGGAAGGTACCATCATGATGTATTCCCCTTGATCGTTCGTTACAGTTGTTTTATTGATTCCTGTAAAAAACACATTGGTAACAGGCAAGGTATTTTTTAAACTCACTGTTGAAATGATACCTTTAATTTGATAGGTCACGCCCGGTTCAATCTTGAAAATTACATGATCGTAAAAACTACAGCCTGTTTCAATACTGGTTACCCGTAAAGTATAGGATATTGAATCTGTAATAGGATTTGTGACAGGATTTAGGATTGTTGGGTCAGAAACTAATTCGGCCGGGGACCATAAATAAGAATAATTACCTGTGCCTGTAACCGTTGCATTGAGTTGTATTTGAGAGTTCTCATAAACTGTCAAATCCTTGCCGGCATTTATTACCAATGTTGGATAAAACAAAAGAATCATTTGATCAGAAGCGAGCATTTCGCAAGGAGAAGTTCCGATGGCATTAATAACTAAAGTTACTGAACCACTTGCTATATCATTCTGTCCAGGGATATAAACCGGATTTAAAATATTTACATCGCTAAAGCTCCCATCCCCTAAACTGGTCCATGTCAATGACCCGTAGTTTTCGGCAACAGCAGATAGTTGATAGCCTTGGTTTGGACAAATCATAGCCTGATCATTGCCAATATCTACGTTTGGTAGCGATTGAATTGTTATCGTTACATTCTCAGTTGCAAAACTTCCACAGTTGCTAGCAGAAGTTTGAATTTGACGGAAATAGGTTTTCTCTGTAATTGCAGGAGCTTGATAACTCAAGTCAATGGCCCCGGCAATATCCGTAAAATTCACTCCATCTGAAGATTGTTGCCATTGGTAGGAATAAGGAAGATTTCCACCTGTTGGCTCTGTACCAATAATCAAATCGGGTGAAGTATTGTAACAAACAGTTTGATCTCCTGAAATACGCCCGACTTCAAATTCCGGATAAATGTAAATAGTTACAATATTTGTAGCTTTATCTGCATAATCGTGTGAAGATGATTGGATCAACCTGTAAAAAGTGGTATCAGTCAGGGCTTCCGGTTGATAATCCAAACCTGTCGCTCCAACTATATCCGTAAAGGTTGTTCCATCATTTGAACTTTGCCATTGGTAAGTATATGGAGGCCACCCTCCCCTGGGTTCTTTCCCAATTAATTTTACAGGAGCACTATTGTAAGAAATGTATTGATCCTCTTTGATTGACCCTACTTCAAACTCCGGAAATACAACCATGCTTAACTTGTTTGTAAATTCTGTTCCACAACCCGTGGCAGAAGTCTGCCTCAATCGGAAATAGGTCGTTCTGTATTCCCCTCCTGCCTGATAATCCAAATTGGTCGCTCCCGGGATATCCGTAAAATTATTCCCTTCATAAGATTTTTGCCATTGATAGGAATACGGAGTTGTACCCCCTGTCGGAGCAATACCAATAAATTTTTCGGGTGTAGTTCTGTAATACAATACCTGCGATCCCGAAATTGAACCAACCTGAAATTCGGAGTGAACATTTATAGTCACAATATTCGTTGCAATAGTTCCGCAACCCGTAAAAGAAGTTTGTAATAACCTGTAATAAGTAGTCTGTGCTAAAGCCGGAGGCTGATACTCTAAAGTTGTTTCTCCTGCAATATCATTAAAATTTGCCCCATCAGTCGAACTTTGCCACTGATAGGTATAAGGGGCTAAACCTCCTGTAGGTGTTGTACTTATTAGTCTGGTTGGAGTAATATTGTAACAGAGTGTTTGACTTTCGCTGAGCGTACCTGCAATAAATTCAGGGAGAACCGAAATAGTCAGGGTGTATGTAGCCTCACTATAAACTCCCTGATTATCTTTTACCTTAAAGGTAAAAGTAGCATAAGGAGAACCATTAGTATTTGATTGCGGGATAAATACCAATTTTGAAATATCAGGACAATCAAGTCCGGCTGTCACATCAATATTATTGTATTTAAGTTCTCCGGCAGTTTCTAGCGTAATAATTTTTATTCCAGCAAAACTGTCGCCGTCAGCATCGTTAAAAGTAAAATCATCGCTTGCAAAAGCATAAGACTGGTTTTCGCAAATGGTGTCAGCTTCATTTGATCCGGTTGGGGGAGTACCTCCAGTTCCGTTTAAAGTAACATTGTAAGGATTTTCGTCCCCATCACTATTTGTAATTGCCAGTGTGGCGGTTTTTGAACCTATGGTAGTAGGTGTGAACCTTATTGTGAATGTTGTAGAATCATTCCCTGCAACAGTAGCGGAAGGCTGTGCTTGAATACTAAATTGCCCTGCATCTGCACCACCCAATGTAAGCGGTGTAGTGATGGATAGAACACCCGCTAAAGTGTTGTGAATAGTGAATATAATATCGGCATTTGAATGAGGGATTTTGCTCCCAAAATTGTAACTGCCACCGTCTGCAATTGCAGTTGTTCCTTGTTTTAAATCCATTTCCGGTGGGACAACTGTAATTGTAATATCTGCTGTGCCAATAGCACCATTTGTGGAGGCATCCTTAACTGAGACAGTAAATGTTCTGTTTCCTGCTCCGGAAGGAGCGGCATATTTAATGTTTCTTAAAAGTGTTTGTACTCTAGCCGGTGTTGCATTTGAGTTAAAATTAATGGTGAGATTGTTTCCACTCTGACCGTCATTAGCAGACACTGTTCCGATTGTTATTGCACTGACAACTATGTTTTCGCCATTAACGATTGCAGCATCTGCTCCGGAGACAACAGTTGTTCCATCAACGGAAAAGTTCCCATTTGCTGTTCCGGTATTTTGTACTATTGTAATAAAACCAGTATTAAAATTCGGTGAATCTCCATCAGTAACGGTAGCGTTTCCGCCGATATCTATTTTGACAGCAGCGCCGCCGACAGGTATTGAAAGGCTATCTCCATCGATATTTCCTAAAACCGGAGGATTGGGAGTTACAGTAATTACAAAGTTGCCTGAAGCATCCTGATCGCCACTATTTGTTGTTCCATCATTGTCGTTAAGTGTGAGCGTGAATATTCTTGAGTCAAGTCCGGATGGTGACGAATAAGTTAGACTTCTGATGAGCGATTGTATACGCGCACTGGTCGCACTTGAATTAAAATCTATTTGTAATGAGTTTCCACTTTGGCCGTCATCTATCCCGTCAACAGTGCCAATACTAGTACCTCCCACACTAATTGTTTCTCCCGCTGCAATTGTTTCATCCCCGCCTGATGTAACACTCGTTCCGTCTACACCAAAGCTGCCATTTGCCGTACCGACGGATTGAGAGATTGTCAAAAAGCCACCATTATAATCTGGCGAATCAACATTGGTGACTGTAGCATCATCAAAATCAGTAATATTCTGTGCGCCCGATCCGGCTACAACCTCACTTGTATTATCGCCAAAAACACTATCAACAACCGGTGGATCGTTTACTGCTGTTATATCGACGTTAACTGTTCCAAGAGTAACATTTGATCCGCCTCCGGATCCAGTATAACCCTGATCATTGGCTATTAAAGTGAGGGTGGTTGCATCATTTCCGTTTTCATTTGAAGCGCTTGTATATAATATGTTAGAGGCTGTATTTAAATATGTATCGATGTTCGAAGCAGTCCCTATTATTGTAATAGAATCGCTGGCATTACCTGTAAACGATAATCCGCCACTTGCCGCTACAGAAAGAGTACCCGATCCTGCTTTAATGGAAAGCTTAATACTATCCGAACCCGCATCAACATCACCAAAAGTTGTCGCAGACAAATCTACACTGCTTGCAACATCTTCTAAAACGGCTATGTCTGTTGGCAAACCTGTAATTGTCGGATCATCATTTATTGACGAAATACTAATTTCACGAGTTTCAATATTACTGTTCTGTTCCCCGTCATTAACCATGAAACTTACAGTTCTGGTCAAGGTAGTCGGGTTTTCATCTGAATTATTGTATTTAACACTCCTAAGTGCAGTTTCATAGTTCGTTTTACTTGCACTACCTGATAAAGAAATTGTTCCCGTACCTGCTGTCCAGGTTCCTGATATTCCGTTTTGATTAGTAAAGCTGAGAACATCTTCACCGTTCTGATAATTACCTATAATTTGTATTGATGCAGTATCAATGTTTGTGTCATCATCATCACTGATTGTAATGGTACTTGTTAATATGGTGGCGGTATCTCCTTCAGTATAACTTAAAGCAGATATTTCAATGGATGCCAAAACAGGAGCAGTGATGCCCGTTCCTTTGATACTAAAATCAAATGCAGCTTCATCAGGATCATTACTATTAATGGTAACGGTAGTTGTTTGAGTGCCTGCAGCCGAAGGATCGAATATAATGCTAAAAGATTCGCTACCATTAGCACTCACTGTTGTTGGCGTACTTCCTGATATTTGAAAATGAGTATTATCTGAAAGCGTTATTGAGCTGATTGTTAGCGAAACAGTTCCATAGTTTTTAATGGTGTATGTTTTTGTGATTGTTCCTGAAAGAAGATCGGCTTTCCCGAAATCAGTAGAATCTGCAACATCTGGCGTTACATCCCCGTCAGCGATTTCAATACTATTTCCTTCTACAAGGATTTCAGGAGCTTGTGCATTAGCTGCTTTTGGAGTAGGCCATTCTGCAGAATAAGCTGAAGTATTTCTTGCCCCACCTGTTCCGTTCGGAATTCTTTGCAAGGAATGATAGAGCTTGTTTGAATTACCATCTTCATTTACTTGAGGTTCACTGGCATTTAGAAGAACTAACAACCCGGCATCGTCTGCCTCACCATTATCGTAAACGATAGCATCAATTAAATTAGTTGTAGAAATCGCAGTTCCGTTAGGATAATTTGCCGCGTTGTCAGAATATAATGCTGCAGCATCAGGTCCATTTTGAATTAATAGGCTATTAAGCTCAGAAAGATCTACACCCGAAACTCCGGGGTTACCATAAACAAAATATCCGTTGGCATCGGTAGAATAGCCATCCAGATCGACACTACGATATGATAAATCATCGGTACCATTGAATAAAACAATTGCCAATCCGTCAAGTGACACATTTCCAATTCCTCCATCGTACAACTCGATGAATTGCAAGGTATCAGTGCCTGGGTTATCCGAATCAACTTCATTTATTAAAACTAAAACAGCCTGCTGATTAGCTGGATTTCCTGTGGCCGTGCTCGTGTTGTATCTAATCAGTCCTTCACTTTCATTAAACTCACATACCATAACTCGGTATGCAGTGCCGGGAATTAAGTTTGTAATACTTACGTTTGTTCCAACATCATTGTAAACACAATACCAGCCTGATGAGGGTACTTCGGACCCGCTTCCGAAAACCGCACTAGCAGTATAAACAGAATCATTTACAGGAGCTGCAGTTCCAGTTGTTGCTGCTTTTACAAAAACAGCACGTTTCCCTCCATTGCCATTTGTCCAACTCACACTCATTTTTGTTGCATGGGGTGAAAATAAAACTGAACTTGCCTGAGTGACAGGCACAGCAACATCCACTCCCCTGCCTTTGATATTAAAGTTGTAAGTTCCTTCGTTACTGTCATCATTATTAATTGTTAAAGTAATTGTTTGATCACCGGCAGAGGCAGGGTCAAATGTGACATCAAAAGTTTCACTGCCACCAATTGCAACAGATGTAGGCAATGCGGAACTAAATGCGAAATGTGTAGTAGATGAAAGTGTGATTGAAGAAATATTCAATACATCTGCTCCAGTATTTTCGATGGTGAATGTTTTTGTTATCATACCTGAAACAAGATCTGTTTTCCCAAAATCTGTATTATCCGTAGTACTAGGGGTCGTATCGCCATCGCCAATACTTGTCCCATTCCCTTTTACATTAATTTCAGGCAACAAACCTGTACCCTGTATATTGAAATTATAGGGGTTTTCATTATCATCATCATTGGCTATGCTGATCGTTGCAGAACGAGTTCCGCCTGCTGAAGGATCGAAGGTAATTTGAAAAGTGGTTGAACCTGAAGCAGCGATGCTGTTTGAAGGTGTTGCAGTCACACTAAAATCAGCTGCATTTGTTCCTAATATTGCAACATAGGGTGAACTCCCTGTTAAATTTAAGACATCTCCCCCTAAGTTTTCAATGGTATAAGATCTTACAATTGTACCACTGCTAACTGTTTGACTTCCAAAATCGGTACTGTCACTTACAGAGGGGCTTGCATCTCCATCAGCAATCGAAACGGAGTTGCCTTTGACGTTCATTTCAGGAACCAATCCAGTACCCTGAATATTAAAATTGTAAGGGTTTTCATCATCATCATCATTCGCTATGCTGATCGTTGCAGAACGCGTTCCGCCTCCTGAAGGATTAAAGGTTATTTGAAAAGTAGTTGAACCCGAAGGTGCAATGCTGTTTGAAGGTGTTGAAGTCACGCTAAAATCAGCTGCATTTGTTCCTGAAATTGCAACATAGGGTGAACTACCTGTCAAAGTTAATGCTTCTGCTCCAGCATTTTCGATTGTAAAAGTCCTTACAATGTTACCACTACTGACTGGTTGACTTCCAAAATCGGTATAATCTGTGGTACTAGGTGATGAATCCCCATCTGCTATTGAAACATTATTCCCCTCTACATTCATTTCTGGCCCAGCATAAATAATTAAAGGAATTCCTATTGCACCCATATGGGTTCCGGAAGTATCCCAGACTGTAACATTAACTGGTGAAGCATCTTCGTTATGATCGTGTGAATAATAATAAGAAAAGGCATCATCCGTATCATTATCAATGTTCCAGTAAAGTGTTGTTCCAGGGGAATATTTATGGTTATAAATATAATAATTTAGGGTTTCGTGTTTCCAATATTGAAATTCATTTAAAATACCCTGATGAATATAATTTCCGTTAACAACATCAGGGGTAGTAATACCGGAAACAATCAGATTTTTGGCAGTAAAACCATCACCTTGGATCGTAATATTGTATGGACTTTCATCCGGATCATCACTAGCAATTGATAACGTTGCAATTCGAGTACCAGCAGCTGTTGGATCGAATGTAACCACAAATGAGGTCGAATCACCTGCAGAAATATTAGGTGAAGGAGGAATCGTAATACTGAAATCAGAATCTGCTGCGCCACCAATTGTAATGTATGGAGAAGTTCCTGAAAGATTTAAAGTGGAATTACCCGTATTATGAATTTTAAAAATTCGTGACCTAGTGCCTGAAGAAACATTAAGTGAACCAAAATTGGTGTTATCTGTAAACGAAGGGCTTGTATCATCATTGATGATATCTATATAGTTTCCGGCTAATGCAATATCGGGTGTTGGATTGGCATCATTAATAACCGGACTTCCTGTAGGAACCGGATCAGCAGTGTTGGCTGACCACCCTGAAAGCCCCTGAGGCGAACCGCTTTCAGAAACTTTTACAAATAAGTAATCATTATCAGTATCATCCGTATCTACATCAATGTTCCAGTAACTGGTACCGCTATAAACGTTGTTAAAGATATAGTAAACCAAGGTCTGATGTTTCCAGTACTGAAAGTTGTTAATTGTTCCCTGATGAACATAAGTTCCGTTGGCGTTTGCAGGACTTGTAATACCCGTAATCACCAAATTACTGGGTGTATACCCATACCCTTGAATTGCGAAAGTATATGGATCTTCATTTGAATCATTATTACCGATAGAAACGGAGGCGTTTCGATTACCAGAAGCTGAAGGATTAAAAGTTATCTGAAAAGTAGTTGAAGAATTAGCTGCAATTGAAGCAGTAGGTATCCCAGTTATCGAAAAGTCGGAAGAATTAGCTCCACTAATGGTAATATACGGTGATGACCCGCTTAGGGTTAATGTAGTTCCACCAACATTTTTAATGGCATAAGTTCGAACAATCGTTGCTCCCGAAATATTGGCTGATCCGAGATTAGTAAAATTATTACTTGAAATTGCAGAACCTCCAGAGGTAATAGAAACACTATTCCCCTGAATATCAATTTCAGGAATAGGAGCACCCTCTGTGATAGTAAGTGTCCCAGAATAGCCAGTATCAGGGCTCCAATTTGTCACTGACGCAGGCGAAGCTTCGGTAGAAGTAGCACTTGAGTAAAATATTACAGTTGGGGCAGTACCTTCATCAGTAAAATCCGTGTCAAGATTCCAATACCTTCCAGAAGTTCCATAGGTATCGTTGTATATGTAATATCCCCCCGATTCATGCACCCAACTATTATATCCACTGTAGGTTCCATTTGGTATATATCGTCCGTTTGCTGCTGTTGGATTTGACGCACCGCTAACATACAAATCAATACCGAAAACAGAATTTGAAAATGAAACAGTTATGCAAAATATTAATGCATTTCTAAAATTATTCAAAAAAAGAATTTTCATATTAATCGGTTTATTTTGATTGTTTCCTGTAAACTATACTCTCAAAGTGGGGTTTTTCATCCCAATACATTTTATCTCATCACTTATTTCAATTTTGGAACTGATATAAGATACATTTAGTGTTTCAAATATCCTGTTGATATTTTGATATTTATTCATATCAAATTAAGACTTATTAATTCAACTTTAAAATCTTGCTCTAAAATTATCCGCAAGATGTGACGCCTCAAAAAAATGCTTAACATTTCAACCAGTAATATTGACATTAATTATTCCATTGTTAAGAAAACGTAGACCAGTAGTATAAACAGTAATGGTATCTTTTGGCAATATTGATTGTCCCTGTTATGAAATTATTGCTCAAATTAGTATTTTCTGCATTTTCGCCATGTTTTGATATTATTACAATAAGTCAAAATTTTATTGTTCACAATAGAATAATAACCTTAATCATAAAGCTAAGTGGGGAGTAATTTTATTAGTAAAGTCTAGTTCAAACTGAATTAATTTTTCGCTAAATTTATTAATTAGCCCTCAAATTAATTAGGTACGTTAAAAATATAATTATTTTTATGAATATCAAAATCTTTCAAATAGAATATGATTTTCAATTTGGTTTAATTTTTATCTGACCAAAAGATTAAAGAACTAAATTCTGAATATTGTCCAGTTGAAACAAGATTGTAAGTGTATGAAATACAATTTGAAGCTTTAAAAAAAAATAATTAATGAATTCTCTTATTTGGATGATCAAGTTATTACGATTGAAACCATAGCAATAAATATGATCGTCTTAAATTCAGAATAAAATAAATCTGATCTATTATATTGACACAAAATCAATAAATCCTAGATAGTTCCGAAAATATCTCATATGATTTATCTGCAAACTTCTTTATTATACTAATTCATCTGAGCATGTTAGGAGATTTTTGGTATTTTTTTCTGATTTCGGAAATTAAATTGGTATTTTTCAAACGAAGTTATGTTTAAGTAAAATTTAAAAAATATTTTGACAATAAATTTGGAGTTTAAAAATGTATTTACTTACTTTGTATTTCAAAGTACTTTTATATGAAAAAAAAATACATAGAAGACCTAAAAGAAATCAAAGACATCATGAACCGATCTTCACGATTCATTTCTTTAAGTGGCCTTTCGGGTATATCAGCCGGCATTACTGCTCTGATAGGTGCGTACATGGCTCATAAATTTATTTTCGCCGGTAATGATTATCTGATTTTTGGAAGTCTCATCCTTACTCCAGAACAATTCTCCAAACTTTTAATAATCGCCTGTGCGACAATTGTTGTAAGCATAAGTTTGGTAATTTTTCTAACAACTCAAGAAATAAAAAAGAAGAAGCAAAAAATCTGGGATCAGCAAACAAAGCGAATACTTCTCAACTTATCGATCCCATTACTTGCCGGGGGCATTATTTCAATGATGTTTCTTGTTAGAGGTTATGTTGGTATTGTGCTTCCAATGACCCTAATTTTCTACGGTATGGCACTAGTTAATGTGAGCAAATACACACTAAATGAAATTAGGAGCCTAGGGCTAATTGAAATTTTACTTGGCTTGCTTTCCTTGCAGTTGGTAGGCTATGGGCTCATCATCTGGTCTATAGGATTTGGTGTTCTTCACATCGTTTATGGTTTCATTATCAAAATGAAATATAAGTCGTGAAAGATCTTCTGAATAAGTTGGATAAAGCGTTTGAAAACAGAATTCGACTAGGAATCATGTCGGCACTTGTAGTAAATGACTTCTTGGATTTCAACAATTTAAAAGAATTACTTGGAGTTACGGATGGCAATTTGGCCAGCCATCTAAAATCATTGGAAAAAAAAGGATATATATGCTTTACAAAGGAATTTCTGGATCGGAAACCAAACACTAAATACTTTTCTACCGATATTGGTAGAAAAGCATTTGTAAAACACATTAATGCAATTGAGCAATTATTAAATTAAATCAAAATCATGAATAAAAATAAAAGACTATTTACAATCCTACTTGTTCTATTACTCCTGTTACTCATTCCATTAATTGGTATGCAATTTTCATCTGAAGTAAATTGGTCATTCTTTGACTTCCTCGTGATGGGAGTGCTATTACTTGGTGCAGGCCTTACAATAGAGTTTGTATTGAGGATAGTTCCAAAGAAGAATAATCGTGTTGTACTCATAGCTATATCCTTATTGTATTCCTGCTTATATGGGCCGAATTGGCAGTCGGAATATTCGGTACTCCATTTGCTGGTTCTTAAGACAGTATATAAATAACTGCGCACAAAATTTCATCATATATTGGCTAATTGGTGGTAAATAAAAAATATTTCGGAAAAAATTTGGAAAGTTAAAAACCAAAGTATACATTTGCAGTGTACTAATTATGTAATACACTAATACAATTATATTAAAATCATATAAATCATTTTTTATTACGAGTACATTGTAAAAATGTTGAAATAAGTTGTAACGGAAGGACAAAACAATCGTCTAAAAATTAATCAGCAAAGGTTTTAGCAAATTACAGATTCTTAACCATATTATATTGTTGAATATATTATAATAAATTCATGAAGATCAGCATCCAGGGATTAAGCAAAATCTATGGTAACGGAAAAACAGCTTTATCCGATATCAATCTTGAAATTGAGAATGGCATGTTTGGGCTGCTTGGCCCCAATGGTGCAGGTAAATCAAGCCTGATGCGAATTTTGGTTACCATTATGAAAGCCAGCTCAGGTACAGTAAATGTCAACGGTTACGATTTGACAAAAAACCGAAAGGAAATTCGAAAAATGTTGGGATATTTACCACAGGATTTCAGATTTTTCACAAAACTAAAAACCTGGGAATTTTTGGATTATGCTGCGGCACTTTCAGGGATAAAAAACAAAAAAGAAAGATTAACAAAAGTTGATGAATGGCTTGAAAAAGTTGGCTTATTTGATTCGCGCGAACGTCAGGCCAATAATCTTTCGGGAGGGATGAAACGAAGACTGGGCATCGCCCAGGCGCTTATCGGTAGCCCCAAAATCATTGTAGTTGATGAGCCAACAACCGGTCTTGATCCTGAAGAACGGATTCGTTTCAGAAATATCCTATCTGAATTAAGTCAGCAAGATGTCATTATTATTCTATCTACTCATATTGTTGGGGACATTTCGAGTGTTTGTCAGAATTTAGCTTTGCTGGACGATGGACGGATGCAATTTAATGGTTCACCCGAAGAACTAATTAAGATGGCCAAAGGTCATGTTTGGCAGGTAAATACTTCCGGTACCGAATATGATATATTAAAGAATAAATATGCGGTAATTTCAACCATCCCTTCTGATGAAGGCTGGGAAGTGCAACTAGTTGGAAAGGATATTGAAGCAAAGCAGGCAATCGAGATAGAACCAAATCTGGAGCATGCCTATGTTTATTTCATGGAATATTTATCTAACCATTAAAGAAAAAATTTAATTCATATGTTTTCGATCCACGCCCTAAAAACCATTGCCCGTTACGAAATGCGCACCTTATTGCGCGGGTGGTTTTTCAGAATTTTCGCAGGATTAACCATACTCAGTTTAGGTGGTTTTAATTTAGCTGTTTTTTTAGCAGCAAGTGGTTCTCCATGGATTTACAGAGCCCTACCCGCTTCAATGCCTTACGTCAATCTGCTCATTTTAAATTTAGGTCAGGCTATTGTTGCTGTATTCCTTGCTTCCGAATTTTTAAAACAGGATCGTAAAAACGATACCATCGAAGTAATTTATGTACGTTCGATGACTAATGCTGAGTATATTCTCGGGAAGACAATTGGAATACTCTCCGTTTTTCTCGTTTTAAATCTTATTATCCTGTTCATGGGAATAGGATTTTCGTTTATCAGTAACGATTCGGCAAAAGGCATTAGTGAATTCTTTTATTATCCTTTATTAATAAGCCTGCCAACACTTGTATTTATTCTTGGACTTGCATTTTTTATCATGACCATTTTCAAGAATCAAGCAATCACTTTTATCGTAATTCTTGGCTATATTGCGCTTACCATATTTTATCTTAACACAAAATATTATCATATTTTTGATTATATCGCCTACCAGGTTCCGATGTTTAATTCAAGCATTGCCGGTTTCGGAAATATTCAGGAAGTGCTCATCCATCGAGGAATGTACTTTTTTATTGGTTTGGGAATGGTATTCTTCACGATTTTCAAATTGCAACGATTGCCTCAGGCAAAAAAGCTTACATCTTTCCCACTAATATTAGCCATAATATTTATATTAATCGGTGGTTTGTTGGCCAGACAATACATTCAAATAAAGGAATCAAACGTTGATCTTAAAGAACAAATGATCAGTCTGAACAACCAATATGTTCATTATCCAAAAGTAAGTATTACAGATTCTAAAATAGATGTTCAACACCTTGGAGAAAGCATCAAGGCAAAAGTTGAGATGCAATTCACTAATAATTCAAATCAATTTATTGACACACTCATTTTTAGCCTAAACCCCTCCCTTTCGATAATTTCTGTAAATATCGACGGTAAAGATGTTACTTATAATAGAGATTTACATCTCATAAAAATCCTTCCTGCACAAAATATTGCAATCGGGAATAATTACAGCTTGACGCTCGAATATGAAGGAAACATCAATGAGAACACCCATTTTTTGGATACTGATCTGGAAAATTATACGGATAATTTTTCGCTGGAGATCTTTAGAATTCGTAAACGATATGCGTATTTAAAAGATGATTTTGTATGTTTGACTAGCGAATCGTTGTGGTATCCTGTTTCAGGGGTTGGATATTCCTCGCTCGATCCTTCTTTGTATTATCCCGATATAACACAGTTTCATTTAACCGTTAAAACAAAAAATGGCTTATTACCCATCTCTCAAGGTAAAATGACAGATTTGAATGAATCGACTTATCATTTTGAACCTGAATTTCCCCTCCCTAAAATCAGCTTGCTGATAGGAAATTACACCAAATATTCTGTTCGGGTTGATTCAATTAATTACAATTTGTTCACAATTAAAGGAAATGAATACTATATTTCACACTTCACGAATATTTCTGATAGTCTTCCGGCCATTATCAGAAGCTTAAAAAATGAATACGAAAATCATATAGGTTTAGATTATCCGTTCGAACGATTCTCTTTAGCAGAAGTTCCGGTTCAATTTGCCTTGGACAGACATTCATATTCAATGACAAGCGATGCGGTACAACCCGAGATGGTCTTCTATTCGGAAAAAGGTGTGACCATGGAAGAAACTGATTTTAAAAAGAGAAGAAATCAGTCGGAACGACAAATGAAACGTGACAATGAAGAAATCTCACCTGAAGAATTGCAGACCAGAATTTTTAAACGATTTGTGAGAGGTAATTTCATGGCTAATTCAAGCGAATGGTATCAATTTGATGAAGTGGTTGATAGAAACACATTCTCTATTTTCCCAAATTATTATTCATTCATCACTCAATTACGATCAAAAGATTGGCCGATGCTTGATTTGGCCCTGGGTATTTATTTAAAGGACCGAAATGAGAATGCCATTTCGTCAAACAGATGGTTTTTTGAAGGAATCAGTAAAGGTGAACGTGTTAACCTTGAGTTGAAGAAAAATTCCCTGGAAGAATTAATGAGTAAAGGTATTTCAAAACAAACTGAAAGTGAAGAAAACGATGATTTAATGACGTTAAATGATGTAATACTTGCAAAAGGAGATTATCTATTTTCACTTTTCCAAGCCCGATACGGCAAAGATGCTTTTAACCGGTTCCTGAATAACCTGATGGCTCAAAATCAGCATCAGTCCTTCTCCTTTGAAACCTTTAATAATGCTGTTCAAAAAGAATTCAACGATTCGATTTCTACTGAAATAAGGGATTGGTATTCAAAAAGGCTACTCCCGGGCTTTTTGATTAAAGATGTTCAGACTTATAAGGTGCTGGAAGGAGAGTTTACGAAATATCAGCTCAAGTTTAAAATTTCAAATCCTGAAGACATTGATGGTTTAGTCACCGTAAATATAGATTTAAATAATCAGGAAATAAGTCAGGATAATAATCAGGTGACCGTCGATTTCTCAAGAGAAATACATATTCCGGCACATACGGCACGAGAAGTTGGATTTGTATTCTCAACAGAACCAAACCGGATGAATATCTACACCCATATTTCAGAAAACCTCCCAAACAATATTATTTATGACTTTGATTCATTCGAAGAAATAAAAAAAATTGCCTCTTTCGATAATATCCGATCATGCGAAATGTTCACCAGCTTGCAGGAACCAGATGAAATAATTGTCGATAATGAGGATGCCGGCTTTGAGTTTATCCAAACCTCCAATAGAAGTTATTTAAAAACACTCGTTGATAAAAACAAAGTGGAAACATATAAATACGTCGGGATAAGATACTGGAACCCTCCTACTGAGTGGAAACCTGTATTGCGATCCGGATTTTATGGTAAATATGTCAGATCTGCTATGTACACCAGCTCCGCCGGAGAAGAACGAACTGCCGTTTGGCATGCAAATTTAACTGAAGGTGCTTATTACGATGTGTATTGTCATATCGAAAAGATTAATATTCAGCGAAGGAATCGCAACCGTAAATCCGACTATAATTTCAAGATTTATCACGAAGCCGGAGTTGAACAAATTAACCTGACGGATGAAGAACTTGAAAATGGATGGAATTACTTAGGGTCATTTTACATAAATCCCGAATCAGCCAAGGTCGAATTGCTGAATAAATCAGTAGGGCAAATGATTTTTGCTGATGCAATAAAATGGGTAAAAAATGATTAAAGCACAACAAATTTGAAATATTATAAATTGTTTAGAAAGATGAAATATTTGAAAATTACAATGATGGCATCCGTGATACTTTTCACGGTTAATCTTGCCTCGGCTCAAACCAAACTTACTTTGGAAGATGCGATGGAAATTGCTTTGCAAAATAGCCCCGATATTTCAAAAGCAAGGTTAAATATGGAGCAAAATAAGGAGTATTTAAATGCCCAACTGGCCTCTTTGAAATCCAGATTTTCTTTTGAAGTGACTCCTTTTTCTTACTCAAAGACCGACACTTACAACGATTACTTTTCCGAATGGTACACCTCCGAGAATAAAGGTGCAAGCGGTAGTTTAACCATTGCCCAGCCCATTAAATTTTCAGATGGTACTTTGGTTTTGAAAAACGATTTTGGGTATCAGGACAACTATGCGCAAGCAAGCAACAACAATTATAAAGGTTATAATAATAACCTGTATTTGCAATACATCCAGCCGTTGTTTACCTACAACCGCACCAAAATGAATCTGGAAAAAAATCAATTAAACCTTGAGAATGCCACTTTGGCGTATGCAATAGAGATGTTAAATCTGGAAAGATTGGTTAATCAGGCTTTTTATTCAATTTATCAGAAGCAAATGGCCTATGAAATTGCCAAAGAAGAGTATGAGAATCAAAAAGTAAGCAAAGAAATTATTGAGAGTAAAGTTGAAGGGGATTTATCGGCAAAGGAAGAATTATATCAGGCTGAGTTAAATTTGGCTACCAGTAAATCAAGTTTGGATAATAGTCTGGTTAATCTGGAAAATGCCAAGGATCAATTCAAACAACTGATCGGGATGTCGTTATACGAAGAAGTTGAAGTTATTACGGATATTAAATATGCACCTGTAAGCATTGATCTTGAAAAAGCAATTTCGAATGGCCTTTCTCAACGATTGGAGTTATCACAGCGACAAATAAATCTGGATAACGCCCAGTTTAATTTAATCGAAACATCGGCAACCAACGAATTTAGGGGCGATATGCGCTTATCGGTTGGGATCATTGGTAATAATGAGAAATTTCAGGATATTTATTCACGACCCACCAAAAGCCCACAAGTTGGCGTAACTTTTTCGATTCCAATTTTTGATTGGGGCGAACGTAAAGCAAGGATCCGTGCTGCTGAAATTGAAATTGAAACCCTTAAAATTGATAAAAAAACACTCGAAGATGATATTATTATTAACATCCGTCAGGTATATCGGAATCTTAACAATTTAGTTTTACAAATAGGGATTGCCGAACAAAACGACAGAAATGCGCAGCTAACTTATGAGATCAATCTGGAACGATATAAAAATGGGGACCTCACAAGCATGGATCTTCAACGGTATCAAACCCAACTTTCATCCAAAAAGATGGAAATGTCAAATTCTCTGATCAATTATAAATTAGAGCTACTGAACATGAAAATTCAATCACTTTGGGATTTTGAAAAAAACACATCTTTTGTCCCTCAGGAATTACAAAAAAACATTAACAAATAGTGAAATTAACCATACAAACAATAAGTATTATGAAACGAGCATTACTCATCATTCTTTTAGGGATTATTTTAGCATCCTGCAATGATAACAGCACTGAGCTGAACAAAGATATTTCGGTCCCGGTTTCGGTTATGGAAATAAAAGCATCATCCATTGAGAGATATATCAGTACCACCGGTACCGTAAAACCGGTCAAAGAAGTTGTATTGCCATCCGAGATAAGTGGTTTGTATGAATTGATGACAAACCCAAAAACCAACAAACCCTATGCTTTAGGTGATTATGTGAGCACCGGTGATGTTATTGTGATGATCGAAAATCCGGAATACAAAAATGGCATTAAAAATAATTCGCTTGAATTGCAACTTGAAACAACCAAGCAAACTTATGATAAACAAAAAAGCCTTTATGATAAAGGTGGCGTTACCATGAGCGACATGAAAAACGCTGAAATCAATTATATGAATGCAAAATATGCAGTTGAAGATGCAGTCATTAAATTGAGAAAGATGGCTGTTCTTACACCTATATCGGGTATTATCGTTGAATTGCCCTATCAAACGCCTAAAACACCAATTGCCGCCGGAGCTCCATTGGCTAAAATTATGGATTATCGTAAATTAATTATGGAGATTAATTTGGCCGAAAAAGACATTAATGATGTAAAGAAAGAGCAGGCGGTCCGAATTATGAACTATACCATTCCTGATGATACATTGACAGGGAAAATCACACAGGTCTCCCCTGCTATTAATGCTGATACACGCTCATTTAAAGCGGTTTTAACCATCGACAATCCGGACCTTAAATTAAGACCCGGTATGTTTGCCAAAGGTGAAATTGTTGTTGCGTCGGTTGATAACACAATTGTTATACCTAAAGAAGTGATTTTATCCAAACAAAAAGGAAATACGGTTTATGTGATCGATAAAGGATTAGCAAAAGAACGTATACTGGTATTCGGATTGGAGAACCCAAACGAAGTTCAAGTCATTTCAGGTCTAAACCTTAATGAACGACTCGTTATTAAAGGTTATGAAACATTGAGAAATAGTTCAAAAGTTAAAGTGGTTAAATAGGATTGATGATTTTTCAAATTCTGTATTTCTAAACTTCTTTACCATAAAATATTGTTAGATGAAAAAAATTACGCGTTTTTCAGTTCAGTATCCTGTTACAGTTTCAATGATTGTAATTGCAATTCTGCTGCTTGGATACATTTCATTCGGAAAACTAAGTCTGGATTTATTCCCCGACATGAATGCCCCCCGGATATTTGTGGAAATTAAAGCAGGTGAACGTCCTCCTGAAGAAATTGAAAAACAATACATAGAAAACATTGAGGCCCAGTCCATCCGTCAAAAAGGAGTTACTCAAATCTCATCCGTTTGTATGGTCGGATCTGCACGGGTAACTGTTGAATACGCCTGGGGCATGGATATGGACGAAGCTTTTTTAGATTTACAAAAAGCACTCACAACTTATAGTCAGAACTCAGATATAGACGAATTTACCATTACCCAGCACGACCCCAATGCTTCTCCTGTTATGATCGTGGGCATGCTTCATCCCGAAATTACGGATATGGATGAAATGCGCAAGATTGGTGAAAACTATATCCGGAATGAACTTACAAGGCTCGAAGGAATCGCTGATGTTACATTGACCGGAACAGAAGAAAAAGAAGTGTTGATTGAAACCAGTCCCTATATCTTAGATGCTTTCGGGTTAACCGCAAACAGTATCGTTCAGCAAATTCAAAATATGAACCGGAATGTATCGGGCGGTACCATTGTAGAAATGGGAAAGAAATACATTATCAAAGGCTCCGGTTTAATCAAAAATATCGACGACTTGAATGAGATGGTTATCACCTATAAACAAGTTGGAGATAATCAGGGTCAGCAAGGAGCAACGAGTGTATCGGAAAAAGTACCAGTCTTTTTGAAAGATATTGCCACCATCAGTTTTATCAATAAAGACCCTGTTAACATCGTTCGCATTAACGGACAGCGCTGTATTGGTCTCTCGATTTTTAAAGAAACCGGTTTTAATACAGTTGCTGCTGTCAAAAATCTGAACAAGGCCCTTGAATCTATTCAGAAAGCCTTACCCGGTTATGAATTTATCATTGTTCAAAATCAAGGTTCTTTTATACAAAATGCTATTGATGAAGTTGAAGATTCAGCACTGATAGGAATTCTAATGGCCATCATCGTCCTTTTCATTTTCCTGCGTCGTTTAAAGGTTACCCTTATCATCAGTATTGCAATACCTATCTCCATCATAGCAACCTTTAATTTAATGTATTTTAACGGTTTAAGTCTAAATATTATGACCTTAGGCGGTCTGGCCCTGGGAGCCGGAATGCTTGTGGATAATGCCATTGTGGTTGTCGAAAATATTTTCAGAAATATGGAACAGGGCATGAGCGTCAAAGAGGCTGCGATTACAGGAACTGCTGAAGTAGGTGGTGCAATTACGGCTTCGACCCTTACAACCATTGTGGTGTTCCTCCCAATTGTATACTTACAAGGTGTTTCAGGTGCCTTATTTAAAGATCAGGCCTGGACGGTTGCATTTTCATTACTGGCCTCCTTGTTTGTTGCGATCCTGGTAATTCCGATGCTTTTTAATTTTGCGTATGGAAAGAAAAAAGCAATCACAAAAATTAAATCTTTTAAAATTGGTTGGTATGGTGATTTTCTTAATAAACTTCTAAATATTAAATATATTGTCGTACTTCTTGCAGCATTGGCAATTCTTGCCACTGTGTACATCTATCCGCTAGTAGGAAGTGAATATCTGCCAAAAACAGAAACCAGCGAATTCAATCTCGACATCGTTTTGACTGAAGGAACTGAATTGCAAAGAACCAATTCGACCATTGATGCCATTGAACAAATGATCGCTGAAGTATTGGGTGATAATGCAGAAACCATTTATAGTCAAATAGGCCCTGCATCTACCATTACATCAAGTAAATCGATATTCAAAAATGAGAATAGTGCAACGATTAAAGTGAAGCTAAAAAAAGAAGCAGTACCACAATCCGAAAGCATTATAGCTGCAATGACAGAATTGGTAGGCACTATTCCCGATGCTGAAATAACTGTTCAGCGTGATGAAACCGCATTACAATCGACATTAGGTACCGATGAAGCACCTCTTGTGGTTGAGCTTAAGGGAAGAGATCTGGAAATTTTAGAAAGTCTTTCCGAAAGTATAAAAACCAACTTATCCGAAATTCCTGAATTAATAAATATTAAAACTTCTATTGAAAAAGGTGCCCCGGAAATTGATGTGGTAATCGATCGCTACAAAGCAGGTTTATTTAATTTAACTGCAGATGGTATTGCTTCTCAATTGAATGAAATTTTGATGGGAAAAAATGCAGGTAAATACGAAAAATCGGGCGAAATGAGCGATATAACGGTTAAATTACCGGATATCACTCTTTTCGAATTCAATTCAATCAAATTGAAAAGCGGGAATATGGAAGTTCCATTGTATGAAGTCGCTAATATTAAGAGAACAACATCCCCTAAACAATTGCTTCGCAGAAATCAGAATCGAATTGGGAAAATTACAGCCGATTATGATCAATCAATGCCTTTCGATAAAGTAGTTGAAAAAGTTAAAAGTCAGCTTGATGCATTGGTAATCCCCGATGGCTATCAAACTACGATTGTCGGGGTTGAACAAAAGCGCCAGGATGCAATGTCAAGTTTGGGTTTTGCACTCTTATTGTCAATTATCCTCGTTTATATGGTTATGGCTTCACAATTTGAATCATTAATTCATCCTTTTACCATTTTACTTACCATTCCTTTAGCAGGAATTGGAGCAATTTGGGCATTCTTTATACTAGGATTGTCATTAAATATCATGGCTTTTATAGGGATCATCATGTTGGCTGGTATTGCCGTAAACGATTCCATCATTTTGGTGGATGCGATCAATCAGAATAAAGAAAGGGGCCTCTCATTACGAGAATCGATTATCAGGGCAGGCGAAAACCGAATCAGGCCCATTATCATGACAAGTATTACGACCATATTGGCTTTATTGCCGTTAACCATTGGAATTGGGGAAAGTGCATCGTTACGTTCGCCCATGGCCATCGCTGTTATTGCTGGATTGATAAGCAGTACCACACTCACACTGATCGTCATTCCTTGTGTGTATTATATTTTTGAAAATATAAAGGATTTTATTTTCGGAAACGCTAAAGTTGAAGATATTAAATCTGAATAACTCATTAAAAAAGAATAGAGCTTTATGAGTTTCATAATCAAAAGAAAGGTTTTAATTGCCATGCTGTTTACCAGCATGAGTATGTTAGGATATTTTTCGTACAAACACTTAGCGGTAGAACTGATTCCGAATGCACAACTGCCTTTCCTGTTTGTTCAGGTTGGGAGCCGTATCGAAGTTGATCCCCGTTACATGGAAAGTCAGGCTATTATCCCTCTAGAAGGAGCCATTGGCACCCTCGAAGGAGTTGATAAAATCGAATCATCTGCAGGACAGCGTCAGGGCAGCATCCGGATTTCATATCTACCCTCTTCCAATATCAAATTTGCCTATCTCAAACTGGCAGAAAAAGTTGATGAAGTAAAACGCAACCTACCGCCGGAATTTGTTGTTCAGGTATTTAAATTTGATCTGGAGCAAATAAACAATATGTTTATGTCGGTTGAAGTACGTGGCAGCGGAGGAGTTGACAGGGTCAGGCAAATTGTGGATAAGGAAATTTTGGATCCACTGAAAAACATCGATGGAGTTGCTAACGCTCAGGTATTTGGTGGCAGGGAAAAGTCGATTGAAATAAAACTAAACGAAGAAGTATTAAAAAGTCATGGCCTCTCCCCTGCCGATATCAGAACTGCCATAAACAATAATCAACTATCCCGGACTTTCGCAGGCAAGGTAAACGAGCATAATCAAATTTATTTTGTCAATGTAGTTTCTGAATTCAACAATATTGAGGACCTCTATGAATTGGTAGTTAAAGCCAACGGTCCCGTTAAACTTAAGGATATCGCCGAGATTCATTATGGTGTTAAAGAAGAAGATTCATACAGCCGTGTAAATGGACAAGAATCTGTTACAATACAATTGACCCGTGATGCGCAATCCAATATTATTGAGTTATCGCATGAGGTAATCAAGCGGATTGACCAATTAAATGCTGATTTAGCTGAAAAGGATGTTGAACTGGTAGTTCAACTTAATTCTGCGGATACCATGGAAAAAAACATCGACCTGATCATTAATCTGGCAGTCGTCGGCGGTATCTTGTCCATTTTCATTTTATGGATCTTCCTCAGAAATTTACGGTTGGTGGCAGCCATAGCTTTGGCTATTCCGATTTCGGTTTATACAGCTTTCAATTTTTTCTATGCATTTGATATTTCCATCAATACGCTAACCCTTTTGGGGATGGCACTAGCTATAGGTATGTTGCTCGATAACAGCGTAGTTGTTTTGGAAAATATCTATCGATTGGCGGCTAAAAAAATCAGTCCTGATATAGCTGTAATTCAAGGAACCAAAGAAGTTTGGCGTTCTATATTTGCAGCAACTCTGACAACAATCACCGTATTTTTACCCTTTGTTTTTTCAACAAACTTTTTTATCAGTTTATTGGGAAAACACATTGGTGTTTCGATTATTTCAACTTTATTGGTATCCCTAATAGTAGCTTTACTATTGGTTCCAATGATCACGCATGCATTTCTTAAGAAGAGAAATCCGATTAAACCGATAAATTTTGAAAGTATTTCATACGATAATCGCTTAATACAAATTTATAGGGTTTTACTTAAAACCTGTATGCGAAATCCGGGTAAAACCATTCTGGGTGCATTGGGCATTTTCTTTCTTACTTTACTTATAAGTCTTGGCATTAGCGTTATTTCATCGCAAGAGGCTGAAATTAAGGAGATGAAATTATATGTTACGCTGACCAGTGGAACAACCCTTGAAAACACCGATGTTTTTGTGAGGGAAGTCGAAAAGAAATTGGCTGATTTAGAAGAGAAGAAAGATATTATCAGTCAGGTTTATGAGGAAGAGGCGATTGTTACGATTTCATTAGTTGATGATTACAGAAAAATCAGGAATTATTCAATTCCCCGGATTAAAAATAATATCCTCGAAAAATTAACAGATTTACGCCAGGCTGAGTTTAGCTGGGATCCACCGGCTTCGGGACAACGATTTGGAACAGGCGGATTTGAAAATGATGATGGTTTTTCCAGGATGCTGGGAATTGGGATTCAACAGGAAAAAGTCGTGATCAAAGGTCAGAATTTTGATAAGATGCTTGACATTGCCAAAGACATTGAATACTACTTAAAACAACTAAGTTCAATGTCGCGTGTAAATTTGAATACCCCCGATAAACGACCTGAGCTCATGCTGACTTTCGACAAGCAGTTGATGTCGCTTTATGATATCCCGGTCACCTCGGTCCTTTCTGAATTAAATTCATTTCCTAAAGAGTTTTCGAGTGGAATCTTGTTTAAACAAGGCGGCGAAGAATATGACATTCAAATTACGACTGAACTGACTGAAAAACAAAAGGCAAGAAATATCTACGATTTAAAACATCTGAACGTTCGCAGTAATCAAAATGCCCGATTTGAAATCCAAAATATCAGTAAATTCAATTTCACCGAAGGTTTATCAACTATCAACCGGACAAATCAGGAAAAACAGCTCACCATTAATTACGAATTCATTTCAGAAGTCAATGATGACAATGACCTACTGAACAATTCAAGAATAGAAGTGGACGAACTCATGGCTAATATCAACCTTCCTTCAGATATAGCGATCGAAGTAATTCACGAAGAAAACGATTTGGGTGAATTCGGATTTTTGCTTAGCATGGCTTTCGTCTTGATATTTATGATCCTGGCTTCTGTATTCGAATCTTTTACAGTGCCTTTAGTCATGATGTTTTCGATTCCGTTGGCAGCTATTGGTTCGTTAATTTTGCTTATCCTCACAGGTACGTCTATTATGAATGCCAATGTATTTACCGGGTTTCTGATTTTGTTAGGAATAGTAGTAAACAATGGGATCATCATGATCGACTATACCCGAGTTCTTCAAAAACAAGGTTATAATGAATCCAGGGCACTAATGATGGCCGGCCTGGCACGGATTCGTCCGATCCTGATCACTGCAATCACAACAATCATCGCATTAGTACCTTTGGCCCTTGGCAAGGCAGAATATGTAACTCAAATTGGGGTACCTTTTGCCATAACGGTTATTGGAGGACTTGCAGTAAGCACTTTGCTCACATTGGTATTTATACCAACTCTCAATTCAGGTTTACAAACTTCTTTAAAATGGATTCGTTCACAATCCAGATTTATAAAAACAATCCACGTGGTATTGTGGCTCATCGGCTCCTATTATATTTATGCAGAAGTTGACAGTAAAATATGGCAAATTATAGAATTCATTTTATGGATGATCATAGTTCCCGCAAGTATTTACTTTATCAAGAACTCATTAAGAAGAGCCAATGAAACTCTAATTGATCCACAAACCCCATTACGAATCGAAATCAGAAACCTTGTAAAAATTTATGACTGGGATAGTCGATTTATTCTCGAATGGAAATCAGGATTAAAAACGCGAAAACGATTGGGTTTAGACTTGGAATTTAACTCAGTTAAAGATCTTGAGAAATTAATCTGGCAATTGCCATTGATAGGTTTTGCTGTTTATTTCATCTATTTCCATCTCGAAAGCGGTTTTTGGTATTTTGTGTTGCCGGTTGGATTATATCTCATTTTAATGGGTATCCTACGACCATTGAAACTGTTTGTAAATAATCTGAAGGAAAATCAAAAGAAAAAATTTGTCAGAATACTAATTGCAGCCTTCTTGAAAATGATCCGTTGGTTCTTCCCGATGATTGCACTGGCCATGATGTATCTAAAATATGGCAATATCGGATTAATAATTCCATATGGATTTCTTTGGTATTTAGCCATTTTGATTAAAGTCACATCCGACAATATTTATAAGAAGAAAATCAATATTAACCGCATCAGTGGAAGATTCAAAGGAATTCGCAAGGCTTTTAGCCGATTTGTATTAATCATCCCTGTTATTGGGAAAAAGAAGATTCCTTTTAAGGCTGTTAAAGGAGTTTCGTTTAATATTGAACACGGAATGTTTGGCTTATTGGGACCAAATGGAGCAGGTAAATCCACTTTAATGCGAATTATTTGTGGCATCTTAGATCAAAGTTACGGTCAAATTACCATCAATGGAATCGATGTTCGTGAAAAACGGGAAGAATTGCAGAGTCTCATTGGATACCTGCCCCAGGAATTTGGCATGTACGAAAATATGAGTGCCTGGGATTTTCTGCATTATATGGGTTTGTTAAAGAAATTATTCGATACCGAGGAACGGAACAAAAGGGTTGAATACGTATTAAATGCGGTACATATGTGGAACAGCCGGAATGATAAAATCGGCTCTTTCTCAGGAGGGATGAAACAACGTATAGGAATCGCCCAAATTCTGCTGCATCTGCCAAGAATACTGGTAGTTGATGAACCTACCGCCGGATTGGACCCTCGAGAAAGGATTCGATTCAGGAATCTGTTAGTTGAGTTAAGCAAGGATCGGATTGTAATTTTTTCAACTCATATTATCGAAGATGTGGCAAGTTCGTGCAATTATGTTGCCGTGATGAAAAAAGGTTACCTGCAATATCTTGGGAAACCGATTGAAATGGCAAAAATTGCAGAAGGCAAAATCTGGAACTTGCAAATCCCTCATGAGGAATTTGAAGAGATTAAGGATAAACTTACCATTATTCACCACATGAGAGATGGAGAAACAATCAGGATGCGTTGTTTGTCGAATAAAAAACCACATCCTGATGCCAACATTGTGAAGGCCAATCTGGAAGATGCCTATTTATGCTTATTGCAAAAGGAAGATGACGAAGTTGAACCCAATAATTAAACTGAGAGCATGAAAACACAAGATAGATATCAACTCATATTGCGCAGCATTACTTACAATCTGAAGATTATTTTTGCAAACAAATTTATATTTTTCCTGATCGCTGCCATTGCCTTTTACCTCATGGTAATAGGGATCATGCTTTTTGATGATAACGCGATAAATACTGAAGATATTTATGATACTTTAATTTTCCCTGGCATACTCATTCTTTTTTATCCGGTAATTTTTAACATACAAAACGATAAAGATGCACGGATGCTTGAAATCATTTTTGGGATACCTAATTATCGCTATAAGGTGTATCTGGTTCGTTTTGCCATTACCATGGTCATGATGTTCGTGTTTTTGATGCTGATGGGCTGGTTTGCCGTTTTTGCTGTTGCCAGGGTAAATGTGATCCCAATTGTTTATCAACTGATGTATCCCCTGTTATTTTTATCTGGATTGGCATTTATGTTTTCCACCTTAATTAAAAATGCAAATTCAACCGCGGCAATCATGGTGATCATTGGCCTTACCTTTTTGATATTGGCCGAACCGCTGCAATACAGTAAATGGAACATCTTTCTGAATCCGTACAATGCCCCTTCGGAAATGAGCCAAACCATTTGGCAAAATGTAATTCGTGAAAACAGGATTTTTTTATTGGTAGGCACAATTATTTCGATATTGTGGAGTCTAACCAATTTACAAAGAAGAGAGCGTTTTGTATAGATTGGAATGATGGTTTGTCGTGTAAAACTTACGATCTGATATTCTACAATATAAGTTCTGTCGATTTTACTTCTGGTCTATTGCCCATCTTCTTTTTTATCTATAAGTTTACATCATGATGGTAAAAAGAATCTTAAAAAAATTCAGGGAAAACAGCAGCATCATTCTCATTCTGTTCATATTGCTGTCGATTTTGTTCAGAACGATGGGGTTTACCATAGTTTCCGGAATATTATTATGGGCATTTTATACGCTTCTGGCACTTGTTTTTATCAGCTTTTTTATTCAGGCAAATACACAGCAAATCGACATTCCCGCCAAGGCAATGATTATATTCATTCCTTTTTTACCTGTTTTCGGGTTTATGGATGCCTTCTTAATGAAAGCCACCATGAGCTTATGTATCATTATAATTTATCTGATCGCAAGTGATCGGATTTTATGGCTCAATAAGAAAAACTGGCAGTATTCATTTTTGATTATTTTTTTATACATCATATCCATTGTATTTTCTTTTTTCTCAATCAAATATTCGGGCAATACCAACCTGAAAATAATCGACGAATCAGCTTCTCCAAACGAAATCCACAAGCTGGTAACCAAGCGTGAAGTTGCAGGTTCTGCTGTTGGAAACACGATGGTTTATCTTGAAAAAAATTACTATGGACTGTTTAAAAAGAGCGAATTAAAACAAATCAGTTCCTGGACGGGCATCCCGATCCTGCAATGGATCAATGACGATGAATACAAAATTGATCATAAAACTTATAAGTTAAAATAATGCTATACTGAGATGAATAACGCAAATATTCCTTTTCAAAATATTGAATGGGGCAAAGTTCCGAAAACAGAACATCAGGGCGAAACCGGAGTTGCATATTGGCAAACGGTTCAATTTGCCGGGTTAAGGGTTAGAATGGTTGAATATTCAAAAAATTATATGGCCGATCATTGGTGCCAAAAAGGCCATATTGTTCATTGCCTGAGAGGTGGTGTTACCACGGAGTTTGAAGATGGTAGCAGCAGGGTTCTTACAACCGGAATGACCTATGTGGTTAGCGATGAACTCAGTTCGCATCGTTCGGTTACCAAAGAAGGTGCTTTGCTGTTAATAATCGACGGAGATTTTTTAAAATTGAATAATTGAAACCCATCACTTTCCACAGCTTCACTATTGGCTTTTACAAGAAATAGTGAAATAAGGAAATAGTGAAAAAATGAAATAATAAAACTTTTGAACTTTTGACTTTTCAACTCCTTCATTCTACATTCTACATTCTACATTTAGCATTCTACATTCGAAATTTTTCCCTATCTTTATTTCTTGAAAATCTTTCCGCTCCACTGGAGCTGACTTGTAGTTCGTGCCTTCCAGAATCCTTAATAGCCACAAAATCAACGCTATGTTACTTCTGTTTTCTGCACTATTAAAAAAATGCCCCTAGAAGACCTGATTTTACCGAGATGATTTTTGAAAATGGGTCCCAGGATAATTCAGGTTCTGTAATGATGTATGTTCACAATAAAATCCCGTTAGGGATTGAATGTCGGTAGCAAATTGAATCGAGGATCCTTGTTTTCCGTCCCGGACGGGACGGAAGGTCGCCCATACAAATGAACATACTACCCATATTCTGTGCCAAAAGGCACAATTCAATCTCCCCTGCTGGCGGCGGACTTGTAGTCCGTGCCCAAAAAGCAAAATCCACACTATGTTTTTTAGTGTAGCTATTAAAGCGTGCAGAAAAAAATGCAATGCAAATTTATGACGCAAAAGTCTTCATCCATCCATAATGTATAAAACTATTAATGCGGTTTTAAAAAGCAAGCTCAGGTAGCGCTTAACCTGTTTTTGAATATTTAGTTTTATTGAGTGCCTAATAAAAAAAGTGAAGAATAGCCAATAGTTTGGGTGATGATAATGTGTGAATGATGTAAATTTATTCTGTAAAAATGTAACGCTTTCCGTAATTACTATGCTCATCTTTGAAAACTAATAAATGATTATACCAAGACGGAACAGTTTTGCGTCATTAAAGCTTCTGTTCCTCTCGGCATAACTGAAACTTTATCAAAAATGATTTGCATTTTCAATAAGTTTTAGTATAAATCATTCTCCAAACTTAGGGAGGTAGAGTATTATATCAGTCTTAAACAATATCGTATTGATGGGTGGAAGCCTGAATAAAAGTGAAAGGAGAATTAATATGCCAACATTTGGATCCGCTTTTTCGGGTTTAGCAAAAGACAGAAAGCTAACAGACGCGGAGCTTGTCAGAGCAATACGTTTTATGGTAGTTTCAGAATATGAAGCAACTCAATTGTACATGCAGCTTGCCGAGTCAACCGACAATAAACTCGCTATAGAAATTCTTAAAAATATAGCCGATGAGGAGCGTGTACATGCAGGCGAGTTTTTGCGTTTGGTCTACGAACTTTCACCGGATGAGGAAAAATTGTATGCGAAAGGAGCAAAAGAAGTCGAAACGGAAATCAAGAAGATAAAGCAAAGGATGCCGAAGAAAACACCAGGTACAAAATAATTTATTCATACAATGAAACCATATACAGTAAAAGTTAAATCAATTCAGCACCTCACTTATGATGTACTGCAGATTGTAACCGAAAAACCGACACATTTCAGGTTTACTCCAGGGCAAGCTACAGAAATATCAATAAACAAAGATGGCTGGCAGAACGAAAAAAGGCCTTTTACTTTTACAAGCCTTCCTGATAGTGCCTTTCTCGAATTTACCATCAAAACTTATCCACCCCACAAAGGTGTAACGAATCAACTTTTGAAACTAAAAAAAGATGATGAGTTGATTTTGCACGATGTTTTTGGTGCCATCACCTATAAAGGAGAAGGTATATTCATAGCAGGAGGCGCTGGGGTTACCCCTTTTATTTGCATCTTCAGGTTCCTTCAATCAATGAAAGAAACAGGTAACAATAAACTCATTTTTGCCAACAAAACGAAAGATGATATAATACTTGAAGAGGAATTTAAAAATATGTTAGGGGAAAATTTCATCAATATTTTATCTGACGAAAAAGCAGATGATTATGCTCATGGTCTGATCACAGAAGATTTTATCAAAATTCACATAAGTAACTCTGTTAAAAAAATCTATATCTGCGGACCTCCACCAATGATGGATTCAATCGAAAAACAATTGATTCATTTGAACATAGATAAGAAAAACATCATAGAAGAAGCATTTTAACAACGGCGCACATTATGCAATACACAGAAAAAAAACTAACAATAATCGCTAACAATCAAACTGTTAGTTATCTAGATGAAGGATTAATCAATGCTCCAACAATCATTTTTATTCATGGTTTTCCTTTGAATAAATCGATATGGAACAGACAGGTCGAAGAATTAAAAGAAAATTACCGTGTAATTGCCTATGACATTCGTGGGCATGGAAAATCGGATGCCGGTGATGAGGATTTCTCGATTGGTCTTTTTGTAAATGATCTGCTTAGTTTGATGGATGCCCTAAAGATTGATAAAACCATCCTCTGTGGCTTTTCCATGGGCGGATACATCGCTTTAAACGCGATTGAAAACCATCCCGAGCGTTTTATCGCGCTGCTCTTATTTGATACAAATTGCGCTGACGATAAGCCCGAAGCAAAAGAAAAAAGAATGAAAGCTATTGAAAGTATCAAGGAAAAAGGATTGGACCAATATGCGGAAGAAAGTCTGAAAAAACTTTTTGCTCCAATATCTTTTTCAAAACAAATAGCAGAAATAGCAATTGTGAAGGAAATGATCATGAAAACGCCCGAACAATCGCTCTACAAAACCTTGCATGCATTAGCTGAACGTTCAGAAACCTGCTCTAAACTTCATCAAATAAAGGTGCCGGTACTTATTATGGTGGGGAAAGAAGATGAAATTACGCCTCCTGCTGTAGCATTGTTGATGCATGAAAAAATATATGGTTCCACCATTCAGATTATTGACCATGCCGGGCATTTAAGCAATCTGGAAAATTCAAAGGAATTCAACAATCACCTAACGGCATTTCTTTCATTAATAAAGCATACTTAATATGGAAAAGAAAAAATTAACAACTGCAAGTGGCAGACCTTACACTGAATTCGATAACTCTATGTCTGTCGGCAACCGTGGACCCATTTTATTACAGGATTATTTTCTGCACGAAGACATGGCGCATTTCAATCGGGAACGTATTCCTGAAAGAGTAGTTCACGCAAAAGGGACAGGTGCATTTGGCACCTTTACTGTAACCCATGACATCACCCGATACACTAAGGCAAAAATATTCTCAAAAATTGGAAAGCAAACAAAATTATTCGCCCGTTTTTCCATTGTTGGAGGTGAAAAAGGAGGAGCCGACAGTGAAAGAGATCCACGTGGTTTTGCAGTGAAGTTTTATACCGAAGACGGCAACTGGAATTTAGTGGGTAATAATACACCGATATTTTTTATAAAGGACCCGAAAAAATTCTCTCACTTCATACACACGCAAAAGCGGGATCCTAAAACAAATTGTAAAAGCCCTACCATGATGTGGGATTATTTTAGTTTGAATCCAGAAAGTTTGCATCAGGTAATCATCCTGATGAGTGACAGAGGAACTCCGTTTTCCTATCGGCACATGCATGGTTTTGGTAGCCATACCTTTTCTCTTTTCAATAAAAACAATGAGCGGATTTGGGTAAAATTTCATTTTGTAACCTTACAAGGGGTAAAAAATTTTACTGCAAAAGAAGCCGATGAAATGAAAGGTATTGACCTTGATCAGGCACAAAGGGATATGGTGGAAGCCATTGCCAAAAATGATTTTCCAAAGTGGGCCTTAAAAATTCAGGTAATGACCGACGAACAGGCTAAAACATTTAAATGGAACCCATTTGATATCACTAAAGTATGGTTTCACAAAGAATTTCCATTGATTGACGTGGGTATCATGGAATTAAATAAAATTCCTGAAAATTATTTTCGCGATGTAGAACAAGCGGCATTTGACCCGGCCCATGTTGTCGATGGCATTGGTTATTCGCCCGATAAACTGCTACAGGGTCGTTTACTTTCTTATCCCGATGCACAGCGTTATCGCTTAGGGGTGAACTATGAACAGATTCCTGTAAACCAATGTCCTTACGGATATTCAAATTACCAACGCGATGGACTCATGCAGGTTGGAGATAATGGTGGTGCCAATCCGAATTATCGCCCCAATAGTTTTGATGGTATTGTAGTAGACGAAAGTTATAAAGAACCTCCGATGCCATTGGAATCAAATATTGCCGATTGGTTTGACCGCAACGAAAACGATGATGACCATTTCACACAACCTGGCTTGTTGTATAGCAAGGTTATGAGTAAAAGGGACAAAGAAAACCTTGTCGACAATATTGTAAGTTCAATGAAAGGCATTTCCGGAGAAAAGAAAGATGAAATTATCAACCGACAACTGTCTCATTTTTTACGTGCCGATCATCAGTTAGGAATGGCTGTAGCAAAAGGATTGGGAGTTATTATTAACGAGAAGAAATAGAATCATTTAAAGTAACATCAAAATAATTTAATATTCAACATAATGGAAAAATTAACTGAAAATTTAATTTCCGGTAAGGCCAGGGCAGAATACATTGAAGTTAAACCTAATGTCCGCCTTCATATTACAGATGCAGGTGAAGGCAGGCCAGTTGTTATGATACACGGTTGGCCCTTAAGTGACGAAATGTATGAATACCAATACAATACTTTGATAAAAAATAACTTCAGGGTGATAGGCATAACCTTACGGGGTTTCGGCAAATCAGATAAACCCTACGGAGCATATGATTACGACGTACATGCTTCGGATATTAAAGAGGTTTTATGTAAACTGGATGTTAAAAACGCTGTTTTGGTAGGTTTTTCGATGGGTGGCTCTATAGCGATCCGGTATGTTTCAGTGGACGATGGAGCTCATGTTTCCAGGTTGGTTTTGGCGGGAGCAGCAGCCCCCATTTGGACACAACGCGACGATTTCAAATACAACCTCCCCAAAAGTGCAGTTGATGAATTAATTGCATTGAACGATAAGGACAGGCCGCAGTTATTGGCCAATTTTGGAAAGATTTTCTCTGCAACCGAAAATTCATTAAATGAAGGAATACGTAATTGGTTAAATGGCATTAATCTCAGTGCATCTTCTTATGCCACAGCCCAATGTTTAATTGCTTTACGCGATACCGACCTACGAAGCGACATGAAGAAAATTAACATTCCAACTTTGATCATGCATGGTAAAAAAGATAAAATATGTTCTTTTGAATTAGCCGAACAAATGAATGCCGGTATCAAAAATTCACATATTGTTGTTTTTGAAAATAGCGGCCACAGCATGTTTCTGGAGGAAACGGACAAATTTAATTCAGAATTGATAAAATTTGCCAAGAAATAAGTCGTAAAACAAAACACCATGGAAAAATATTCAAAAAAGGGATCAGTCTCAAAAGATGAATCATATGCTTCTGAGCTCTGGTACCGCCTTTTGTTTGAATCAACAAAAGACGGAATTCTTATTTTGGATGCTAAAACAGGGAAGATTGTTGACGTTAACCCGTTTTTAATTGATTTGCTGGGCTATTCAAAAAAAGAATTAATTGAAAAAACAATTTGGGAAATTGGCGCTTTTCAGGATATTATTGAAAACATAGATAAATTCCAGGAATTGAAACAAAAAGAATATGTTCGCTATGAAGATTTACCATTGGAAACATCGGACGGACGTAAAATCCATGTTGAATTTGTCAGCAATGTTTTATTAGTAAACAACACTAAGGTTATTCAATGCAATATACGCGATATCACTGAAAGAAAAGAGATCGAAGCTGTTCTCGAAAAAACCAGAAAAGAACTAGCGAAGATTAAAACATCCGCAGATGAATTAAATGAATTTACTGAGAATATGATTGATACGGTGCGTGAACCATTACTTGCAATTGACAAAGATTTAAGAGTAATAAAGGCCAGTAGTTCATTCTATAATTTTTTCAGAGTAAGCGCTGAAGAAACAATAGGTAAGCTTATCTATGAATTGGGAAATCACCAATGGGATATTCCAAAACTGAAAGAATTATTGGATAAAATCATTCCTGAGAAAAATTCCTTTGATAATTACGAGGTTGAACACACTTTTTCTACCATTGGTAAACGGGTGATGCTTTTAAATGCACGTCAGGTAAAAAGTGCATTTGGTAAAGAAAAGATCATTCTTCTTGCCATTGAGGACATTACTGAACGAAAAGCCAAAGAAGATTCCTTACAAGAAACACAAAGGGAAACAAGTGTTTCTTTAAACTCTCTTTTGGACCATATGCACACACCAATTATTATATGGGACAATTCCATGATCATAAAACGTTTCAACCACAAATTTGAACTATTGAGCGGTTATGATTCGGCTGAAGTTATCGGTAGAAAAATTGATTTTCTTTTTCCAAAAGAAAAAATTGCTGCAACACTTGAATTGCTAAAAAATCATCTTGACGATGAACAAGATATTGATGAAATAGACATTTTAACAAAAGACAATCATATCAAAACAGTTTTATGGAATTCATCGCGTATTCTGGATGAGGAAGGAAATAATATTATTGCAACAATTTCACAGGATATAACAAGTCGCAAGCTCTCAGAGGATGCATTGAACTTTTCGGAAACCCGCTACCGACGCCTTTTTGAGTCGGCTAAAGACGGAATTCTGATCCTTGATGCAGAAACAGGGAAGATTGTCGATGTTAATCCGTTTTTAATTGATTTGCTTGGCTACACGAAGCAGGATTTTACTGATAAATCAATCTGGGAAATAGGCTCTTTTCGTGATTTTTATGAGAACAAAGAAAAATTTCTGGAATTGCAACAAAAAGAATATGTTCGCTATGATGATTTACCGCTTGCGACCTCAGATGGACGTGAAATTCATGTTGAGTTCGTTAGCAATGTTTATTTAGTAAACAACAGTAAGGTTATTCAATGTAATATTAGGGATATCACAGAGCGTAAAAAAGTTGAAGAATTATTGCAAGAAAGTGAAGAAAGATACAGATCGTTTTTTGAAAACAGTATAGATGGCATACTTTTAACGAGACCAGACGGAAAAATAATATCGGCAAACCTGGCCGCTTGTAAAATGCTTGGCTATAATGAAAATGAATTGATCAATTTAGGCAGAACAGGAATAGTAGATACATCGGATCCGAAATTATCTTTTTTGTTGACAGAAAGGGCAGCAAAAGGTAAAGCACGCTGCGAACTAACATTTATTCACAAAGACGGAACAAAATTCCCATGTGAAATTTCATCTGCAATTTTTAAGAATCGCGATGGCATTGAACACACCAGTATGATCATTCGCGATATTTCTGAACGCAAACAGATTCAACAGAAAATTAAAGATAGCGAAAAACGTTTTAGAGCAATATTCGACCAAGCCCCGATTGCAATAGCACTGATTGATACTCAAGGTAACATTCGAATTTCGAATTTAGGATTATCTAAAATGATCGGTTATAGTTTAGATGAATTATCTAAATTAAAGTTTACAGATTTTACTTATCCCGAAGATATTGATAAGGATATGAATAGTTTTACTGATTTGATAAACGGAAAAATTAATTCATATACTATGGAAAAAAGATATATTCATAAAAACAGAGCTATTGTATGGGTTAATATAAGTGTCTCTTTGCTGAGGGATGTTAGCGGCAATATAATAGAAATATTAGGAATGGCTGAAGATATTACTGAACGGAAGCAGGCAGAGGAGAAATTGAAAAATTCTGAAGAAAAATTTAAGATTTTATTTGATTACGCACCGGATGCTTATTATCTGACTGACCTGAAAGGTACATTTATCGACGGCAATATTGCAGCAGAAAAAATGCTGGGCTATAGTAAAATTGAGATGATTGGAAAAAATTTTTTTAAGTTAAAACTCATTTCACCGAATCAATTTTTAAAAGCAACCACGCTACTTGCTGAAAATTTATTGGGCAAGGCTACCGGTCCCAATGAATTTGTAATAAAACATAAAAATGGTTCAGAAATTACGGTTGAAATCAGCTCGTACCCAATAAAAATACAGGATCAAAGTATCGTATTGGGTATAGCAAGAGACATCTCTGGGCGAAAACAGGCAGAAAAAGAAATCGCAATGCTTGCTCATTCGTTGAAGAGTATAAATGAATGTGTAAGCATTACCGATCTGGAGGATAAAATCATTTTCGTGAACCAAGCGTTTTTAGATAATTATGGCTATAAGCTTAAAGAGTTGATTGGAAAACCAATTAGTTTGGTGCATTCTACTAAAAATGAGCAGAACCAGGTTAGTGAAATTCTACCCGCCACAATTAGAGGTGAATGGCATGGTGAGCTATTTAACAAAAGAAAAGATGGGAGTGAATTCACTGTTTACCTTTCAACAACCGTTGTAAAGGACAAAGACAATAAAATATTAGGGCTTATTGGTGTTGCAACCGATATAACCGAACGTAAAAATTCTGAAAATAAACTTAAAGAAAGCGAAGAAAAATTCAAGACAATTACCGAGAATTCCGCTGATGCAATTTTTATTACCGATAAAGAAGGCAAATACATATACGTCAATAAACAGGCTGTTGATTTATTGGGTTATTCAAAGGAAGAATTACTGAAGTTTACAATTGCCGATATAACACCAAAAAACAGAATGGAAGAGTATTTTCAAATCTTTCAGCAATTGTTTATAACCAGCAGTTCCTATTCTGAGATAGAACTTGTGAAGAAAGACGGGAGCTACGTAGACACCGACCTGAATACCGTTCAGCTTCCCAATGGATGGATTTACGGCAGTTGCCGCGATATTTCAGAACGAAAAAAATTAGAAAACGAATTGATTAAAGCCAAGGAAAGAGCCGAGGAAAGCGACCGCCTAAAAACAGCCTTTCTGAACAATGTTTCGCACGAAATCAGAACTCCCTTGAATGCTATAATGGGCTTTTCAGGATTTCTTAACGACCCCGATTTGAAACCCGAAAAACGTCAGGAGTTTACCGATATCATCCTTCAAAGCAGCGATCAGTTGCTTGCCATTATTGATGATATAATTCGCATTGCCTCTATTGAGGCAGGGCAGGAAAAAATTCAGGAAAATCAAATCAATATTAATTTGGTATGCGACCTTATAAAAGAGCAATTCTCCTCAAAAGCCAATGAAAAGGATGTTAGGCT
>PHDM01000169.1 GCA_002840985.1 Bacteroidetes bacterium HGW-Bacteroidetes-17 | reverse complement strand
CATGTGGGTTTAAGCTGGGGTTTTGGTGGTTACGGAATGGGTTGGCCTTATTATTATGGATGGCCCTATTACGGAATTGGTTATTATGGATATAATTATTATGGTTACGGATATGGTTATTATAATCCATATTACTATTCACATGGTTATTATTATAATAGTCAGGATAGTTATTCGGAATATTATCGCCACCGTCCTAGTAATGGGCGAAATTATAACCGTTCTACCAGATCGCAAAGCACATTTGGTGAGATGTATGAACAAAAATATGCTTCTGTTCGAACGGATCGAAACTCAAATAATGCCGAACGAGCGAACAATAGGGATCCTAAGGCATTTACAAACAAATCACTAACGACAGGGACTCCATCGACCGGAAGAAATCGAAGTAATACCACTATCGCAAATGGATCAGCCGGCGGTAATTTAAGTCTTCCTTATAGTAGACTAAATAATACTGCAAGAACCAATAATCAAGAAAAAACAACTAATCAAACTCAAAAAACATATACCAAGCCACAAGTTACTAGAAATAGCAATACTATAAATTCTCAAAGAATTAACAATCAAAATACAAATACTGTTAAAACATATCAAAAACCCGTTTTAAAATATAGTAAGCCAAATACCTTTAATTCACCAAATAATAGAAATACCAATACCAGACAGTATAATACTCCTCCAAAAAGCATAAATTCGGGAACTAAAATTGGAACTCCGTCAAATGCCAGGCAGTCAACTAATACTGTAGGAAATTCTATAAGGAGAATAATCACGGCCCCAACAAGATCGAGCAAGAATTATTCTTCACCTGCACAATCCAGCGGAAGGCCGATCTCGATATCAAGACCATCTTCTTCCGGTAGCAGATCTTTTTCATCACCTACCCGATCATCAGGTTCTTATTCAGCACCCACAGGATCAGGGAGCAGAAGTGTATCTTCGGGATCAAGTAGTGGATCATCGGTTCGAAGTTCATCCAGCAGTAGCTCATCATCATCTGGCAGTTCATCTGGCGGAGGATCAAGAGGTACAAGAAAATAAACGTTCATCATTTTATAAATAGACTAACATAAATTCGTTATGAGAAAGATAATATTTGCAAGCATATTTTTCTTAGGGAGTACTGTTGCATTTGCTCAAAGTGCACTGGATGCACTGCGATATTCCTACATCTGGCATGGAGGGAATGCAAGATACATGAGTATGGGCGGAGCTTTTGGAGCCCTTGGTGCCAATACCTCAGTTTTCAGCACTAATCCTGCAGGAATTGGATTGTTCAACAATCCGGAATTTAATATTTCTTCTTCTATACTGAACTCAAAATCTGAATCAGTATATAATGGAGACAAAGGAACAGATTCGCGTTTTAACACCACCCTTAGTAATATAGGAATCGTTTTAACTAAAGATTATTTAAATATTGAAACCTATGGTAAATGGAAAAATGTTCAATTTGGATTTGGTTTTAATCAATTAAAAAACTTTAACCGATCGATTCATATTACCGGGAACAACACCTCAAATTCAATAGCCGATATGTATGCTGAATTAGCAAACGGAGCAAGTGTTCAGGAAATTGAAGATGATACTTATGGTGAATATACTTATGACCTTAACCCTGCCTGGTGGTCCTATTTATTTAATAATATTGAAAACACCAACCAATATTATGGAAATACACCTCCTGGCGGTGTATTTCAAAATAAATTTATTGAGTCATGGGGATCTATGAATGAAGTCAGTCTTACTTTTGGAGCTAATTATGATAACAAACTTTATTTGGGAGCCACTATTGGAATTCCTTATTATAATTATCAGGAAAGAAGTATTTATACTGAAAATGCTTTACAAACAGTTATTCCAAGCTCTTCCTTCCGGTCTCTCGATATTGAAGATAGATTAGATTCAAAAGGTACCGGATTCAATTTTAAATTTGGCGCAATTTACCGTGCCAACGATTGGTTAAGGTTTGGTTTGGCAATACATACACCTACTTATTTTGCTCAAATTCAGGATGAATGGGATATTTCAATAGGATCGACATGGGATAGTTATAGTGATACTACTGCTTATTCACCAGTTGGATTTTACGAATATAATCTGACAAGTCCATTCAAAACCTTGGCAAGTATTGCCTTTGTTATTAAAAATTACGGACTTATAAGTGCCGATTTTGAAGTAATTGATTATTCAACTGCAAAACTTCAGGCACCTGACTATAATTTTGCATCAGAAAATGACGATGTTCGAATGACTTATACCGCTGCTGGTAACATAAAATTAGGGACCGAATGGCGGGTGAAAAATTTCAGCTTTAGAGGAGGTTTCAGTTACTACGGCAGTCCTTACAAAAACAATATCAATGACGCTTCAGCTACCTCTTATTCATTGGGAATTGGATATAAAGAACGAAACTTTTATTTTGATGTTGCATGGGTAACAACAAATCAGAGTGAAGATTACTACTTGTATGGATATAATAATGTGTATGCCAATAAAGCGGTGAATAGTCTTAATAATTCAAATTTCTTAATCACTTACGGTTATAGATTCTAATCAAATATCATAAAAAAAAGGGGCTGAAAATTCAGCCCCTTTTTTTTATGATATTAATACATTATTCAACTGCATCAGCGATGGCATCATCAACCAGAATACGGCCACAATACTCACACACAATGATTTTTTTATGCATACGAATATCTAATTGGTGTTGAGGTGGAATTTTGTTAAAACAACCACCACAAGAATCTCTTTCAATTTTTACAACTGCTAAACCATTTCGAGCGTTTTTTCTGATCCGCTGATATGCAACAACCATTCTTTCTTCAACAAATTTTTGGTTTGTTTTTGATTTGGCCAATAATTCTGTTTCTTCATTTTCAGTATCAATAATAATATCCTCAAGCTCACTTTTCTTAATTGCCAAATCATTCTTACGTTCATCAAGAATCACTTGTGATTTTTCAATCTCCGCTTTAATATTATCAAGTTTAAATGAAAATTCTTTTATTCTCTTTTCACTCAATTGAATTTCCAGGCTTTGAAATTCTAACTCTTTGCTTATTGAGTCATATTCACGATTATTACGAACATTCATCTGTTGCTCCTGATATTTTTTTATCATTGCCTGGCTTTCTTTAATAGCAGCTTCTTTTTCAACGATTTGATTGCTTAAGGCATCCAATTCAAGTGTGTACTTTTCGATCCTTGTGTCCAAACCGGCAATTTCATCTTCCAGATCCTGAACTTCCAATGGCAATTCACCTCTGACAATGCGGATTTTATCGATATGGGAATCAATCAACTGAAGATTATAAAGTGCCCTAAGTTTCTTCTCTATAGTGACTTGAAGGTTATCTTCAGATTCATTCGAGAATACATTAGCTGCTTGCTTGGTCCCTTCGCTTGCCACAGTTGGTTCTAATTCTGATTCATTATTTTTAGCTTCTGCTTTTGCCATAATAAATATATTTTTATTTAAAAGTAATTTATGGGGTTCGTATTTAGTCCTGAAATTTGGAGTGCAAAGTTAGGGATTTTTTTAATAAGAATTGTATGGATTAATTCTTTTGTAAATTGTTCACTTTCATAGTGTCCAATGTCGGCAATTATCAATTTACCCTCAGACTCAAAAAAATCGTGATACTTAATATCACCTGTAATAAAAATATCGGCACCACTTGATATTGCTTTCTTTATCAGAAAACTACCTGCCCCTCCACAAACTGCCACACGCTTAATTGGCTTATTCAACAAATTACTATGTCTGATGGTGTGTATATTGAAAATATTTTTTAACTGACCCAAAAAAACCACTTCATCCAATTTCGTTTTCAATTCCCCAATTAAACCCGAACCAAATTCCTGATATTGATTCTCCAGTCTGAAAATATCATATGCCACTTTCTCGTAAGGATGTGACAGAAGCAACGCTTCGATTATTTTTTGTTCCTTATGAAAAGGGTAAATGGTTTCTATCCTGATCTCCGGTTCATAATGCAATTCATTTTTCGCTCCTACAAATGGGTTTGTATTATTATTACCTTTAAATGTACCCATTCCTTCTGCGTTAAAGGAGCAACTATCATAATCCCCAATTTGGCCCGCTCCGGCTTCAAATAATGCATTTCGCACCTTTTCTGCATAATTATGCGGACAAAAAGTGACAATTTTACGAAATAAGTCTTTCTTAGCATCGAGAACAGAGACATTTATTAATCCAAGTTTTTGGGCAATTTTTCCATTCACACCCTGAATAACATTATCCATATTTGTATGCAAGGCATAAATCGCAATATTGTGCTTTATCGCATTTACGATAATCCGTTCAACTGAATTTTTTCGGTTAATTTTGTTGATCCCCCTAAAAATTAAAGGATGATGAGAAATAATCAGCTCAAAACCATTATCAATGGCCTCATTTAAAACTCCTTCCGTTACATCAAGGCAAATCAATGCATTCTTAACTTCATCTTGAGGATGGCCAATAATCAATCCTGAATTATCATAGCTTTCTTGCAAATGAATCGGTGCATAGTTCTCTAAAATACTTATCAAATTTTCAATTCTCATTCTCAAACTTTTTCGGTCATTTTGATCCTTTTTAAATGTATCTTGCTGAATTTACCAAAGATATAAAATTTAATCCCCTAAGTAAAAACAATAGAATTGAAAATTTGATTAATTTTATTGTTGTTGTTTTTTAAAATTTACTTTGTAATTTTAAGCTGTGAACATCATCAGAATAATTTTATTTCCGGTAGCTTGT
>PHDM01000016.1 GCA_002840985.1 Bacteroidetes bacterium HGW-Bacteroidetes-17 | reverse complement strand
CCTTTCCTCAAAGTTGGCAAATGGAAGTATAATCAACGGTCTTCAAACCCGAAATTTGATTGGGCCTATTGCCATCGCAGCCTATTCATACATGGCATTAGTGCCTGTAATTCAACCTCCAATTATGAGGCTTTTAACATCTAAACGAGAACGTTTGATCCGGATGAAACCGCCACGATCCGTTTCTAAACTTGAAAAAATTTCATTTCCAATTGTCGGGCTCCTATTAACTTGTTTTATCTCTCCCGGTGCCCTTCCTTTACTTGGGATGTTGTTTTTTGGAAATATTTTAAAAGAAAGCGGAGTTACCAGACGTTTAGCAGATACTGCCAGAACCTCTTTGATTGATATTGTAGTTATTCTCTTAGGGATTACAGTAGGTGCATCAACTCAAGCTGATGTGTTTCTTACTCCACAATCGATGCTTATTTTTATTTTAGGAGCAATTTCGTTCATGTTTGCCACCGCAGGGGGTGTATTATTTGCAAAATTCATGAATTTATTTTTATCCGAAGGCAATAAAGTAAATCCTTTGGTTGGAGCTGCAGGAGTTTCAGCAGTTCCGGATAGTGCAAGGGTTGTACAAATGGAAGGCTTAAAATCTGATCCAAATAACCACTTGTTAATGCATGCAATGGCACCTAATGTAGCCGGTGTAATTGGTTCTGCTGTGGCAGCAGGTATTTTAATAAGCTTCCTGATTTAAAGAAGAAATACAAAAAACTTTAACAGGCCTTAATTTATTTGATAAATAAATTAAGGCCTGTTTCTATTGAATTTACTAAATTTAGTCCTTAAATAGTTTAACCTAAAACCAAAAAGCCTAATGTTGATTATCGGAATTGCCGGTGGATCCGGATCTGGAAAGACCACTGTTGTAAATAAAATAATTCAGGATATCCCAAAGAACTCTGTATCTATTATCTCACAGGATGCTTATTATTTTGACAATGGTCATCTTTCAGCACAGGAAAGAGCTCAAATCAATTTTGACCATCCAGCATCTATTGAATTTGATCTGCTAATTAAACATCTTGATTTATTAATTAACGGACACTCAATACCTATGCCAACATACTCCTATGTTAGTTGCGCCAGGGCAAGAGAAACAATCACCGTTCATCCCCGTAAAGTGATCATTGTTGAGGGTATCCTGATTTTAACCAACGAAGAATTACGCAAACGAATGAACATCAAAGTTTATGTTGATGCTGACGCAGATGATCGATTGATGCGAATAAGCTGGAGGGATATTGAGGAAAGAGGAAGAACTTTTGAAAAAGTATTACAGCACTACAAAACATTTGTCAAACCCATGCATCTTCAATTTATCGAACCAACAAAACGCTATGCTGATATTATTGTTCCACAAGGTGGAAATAACCACGTGGCAATTGATATTTTATCAGCCAAGATAAAATCGATGTTGGATAAATAATCATTTTAAAACTAAAACCATTTCAATTTATCTACGTTGAAATAGTTTGTTACTATATAATTTAAAGCTAATTAGGTTTGATGATAAAAAATTTCACGAAATTTCTGGTTTTAGTAGTTATATTCCTTCAGATTTCCTGTGGGAAAAAAACACCCGTATCTCCTACAATCGCTGATAGTTGGGTAAAATATACAACCAAGGATGGCCTGATAAGTAACGAAGTTTTAAGCTTAAGTTTTGATCAAAATGGAGTCCTTTGGATTGGGACAGAATATGGTGTTTCTACCTTTGACGGACAGAACTGGAATGCTTATCTTGTTAATGATGGCCTAATTTACCATCGGGTTCATCATGTATACATTGACCGTTCAAATACTAAATGGTTCTCTACTCCTTTAGGAGTTTCAAACCTTCGAAATAATACCTGGGTTAATTACACAACTGCCAATGGTTTAGTTGATAATTATGTGAATGCTGTAGCAGTTGACAAAAATTTTAACGCCTGGTTTGCCACTCCCAATGGCGTATCAAAATATAGCAACAATACTTTTACGACCATCCAAAAACAAGGTGAAATAGCCCTTGTCAATAACAAGGTAAAATCAATTGCGATTGATAAGGACAATAATAAATGGTTTGGGACTGAATTTGGCCTATCAAAATTTGATGGTGAGAATTGGACCACACACTTATCTTCTCTATCATTAAACGATTACATCTTTACCATTTACATTGATTCTCAAAACAAAATATGGATTGGAACCCTAGGTGGGGCTTCAGTATTTAATGGCACATCATGGGTCACATATAATCAAGATATTGGACTAATTTTTAATGAAGTGCATGCCATTGCGGAAGATCAATCAGGCAACATGTGGTTTGGGACACTTTTTGGTGTGACCAAATATGATGGATCTACTTTCACAAATTATAATCGTGAAAATGGCCTGGTAGAAAATTACGTTACTTCCATCGCAATAGATGCCGATGACAATATTTGGTTTGGAACTCGTGGAGGTGGAATTTCAAAACTTGTTAAAATGGAAAACCAGACCAATTAAGGCCTTAACCTAAACTGAAAGCCCTGTTAAGAAGAGTTAGCAGGCTTGAAATTTGGTTGATTGGTGAATTGGTAAATTAGTGGATTGGTGAAATCGTTAATTTGTTTATGGTTTCAGCAAGTTCATACACGTAAACACATTAACACGCAAACACATTAGCACATCAGCAAATCCTCATCTCATAAATCTGAAATCCAAATATTCTTTCTATTCCTCTTTTTCTATTCCCTAATAGGAGTTATTTAGATTAAACACCCAATATTCTCGACCAGTAAATCTTGCCGATGTCACAGGTTTTGTATATTTATCTCGTCAATAATAAATAAAATTTCATATGAACTTAAAAAGATCTTTTTTGCTGCTTTTTGTGTTAATAAGCTTAAGCCTATCTGCACAAAAGAAACATCTGACCCATTCCGTTTATGACGAATGGAAGAGTATTGGAAGTTCTCAAATCTCAAATAATGGGAATTGGGTTAATTATGATATCAATCCACAGGAAGGTGATGGATGGATGTATTTTTACGATTTCAAGAACAACTCTTTGGATTCAATTGCCCGAGGAACCGGATCAAAAATTTCTGCAACAAATGAATTTATTGTTTTTTTGATAAAACCAACCTATGCTGAAACCCGCAAGGCAAAAGTGGATAAAAAGAAGAAGGAAGAAATGCCTGTAAATAAATTAGGTATAAAAAACTTAAAAACCGGTTTAATAATTGAAATCGATAGTGTAAAATCATTTGAATTAGCTGAAGAAGGTCAAAACTGGTTTGCTTACCTCAAGGAAAAAGAAGCTGACAAAAAACCAGAAAAAAAAGCTGACACTTCGGCAACTGAAACCCTTACCGAACGTCCGCAGGGAAGACCACGGCCAACTGGTGCTGGAGGATCTAATAATGCCATTGCCCCTAAAGCTAAGGGTACCGAACTTCTTATCACAAATCCAATAATAGATAAAAAGTATTCTTTTAAAGATGTAATTGAATATCAGATTGCTAAAAACGGTCAAATTATCAGTTTTGTGCAGGTAACTACTGATACAGCTAAAAATGACACTTATATCGTCAATACTTTCGATACAAAAACTGAACAGACACGAGAAGTTTATAAAGTAGTTGGAACCTTAAAAAAACTCACATTAAGTAATGATGGCAATCAAATTGCCTTCATTTATAGTTCTGATACTTCAAAAGTTAAAGTTTATGATCTTTTTTTGGCGAATGGAAATACTGCTAATAATATTGTAAACGCCAAAACAGCTGGAATGGTTGCTGATTGGACCGTTAGTGAAAATGGAACACTCAGTTTTTCTGAGAATGGCAAACGTTTATTCTTTGGAACAGCACTCAAACCTGTTGAAGATCCCAAAGACACCTTGTTGGCTGAAGAAAAATACAGTGTTGATATCTGGTCGTGGAACGATCCATTACTTCAACCACAACAAAAAGTTCAATTAAGAAATGAACAACGAAAAGCTTATGAAGCTGTTTATCATATCGACAAAGCAAAAATGGTTCAACTGGAAAATACGGAGATGCCGAACGTTCGCTTATTGCAGAAAAAGGATGGAGATTTGGCTCTTGGATCATCTAACTTGAAATATCAGAAAGAAACATCCTGGGATGCCAGCCGATATGCCGATTACTATTTAGTTGATGTTAATACCGGTAAGGCAAGCTTGCTAATCGAGAAAGCAGCCTCTTCTGTCGAACTATCGCCAAATGGAAAATACATGTTGTATTGGTGTGTTAAATGCCAGGCATGGCTTGTAAAACCAACAGCAGGAGGTGAGGCCATCAATCTGACAAAAACCTTAAATGTTCAATTCTATGATGAATTACATGATTCTCCGAGCGAACCCTCTTCATACGGAATTGCCGGATGGATAAAAGGTGAAAGATATGTGCTCATCAACGACAGGTACGACATCTGGAAAATAGATGTAACCGGAGCTGATAAAGCAGTTAATCTTACGAATAACTATGGCCGAAGCAACAATATTACTTTCAGGTATTTTTCACTTGAGGCTTCATCAGGCGTAGGACGATTCAGGGGTTCCCGCGAAGTGGAAGAAATCGATCCGAAACAAATCATGTATCTCAACGCTTTTCACAATTATACCAAACAAGCCGGCGTATTTACTATAAAAGCCAATCAGGTTAAGGATCCGTTAAAAATTAATATGGGTAATTACGCTTATAATAGCATTAATAAAGCCAAAGATGCCGATAAACTGATTTGGCAGCGAGGAGATTACGTTAATTATCCTGAATTGCATATCAGCGACATAACTTTTAACGATATCAGAAAAATTTCGGTCACCAATCCACAACAGAGTGAATACAATTGGGGAACGGTTGAATTAGTAGAGTGGAGATCTTTTGATGGACAGATGCTGCAAGGCTTACTTTATAAACCTGAGGACTTCGATCCAACTAAAAAGTATCCGATGATCGCTTATTTTTATGAAAGAAGTACAGATGGAATGTATAGATATATGCCTCCGGCACCAAGTGCATCAACTATAAACCGTACTTATGCAGTAAGTAATGATTATCTTATTTTTGTTCCTGATATTCCTTACGTAATTGGTTATCCGGGCCAAAGTGCATATAATGCTGTTGTAAGCGGAACCTATGCGATGTTGGATCAATTTGATTTTATCGACCCTGAACGATTAGGGCTTGATGGCCAATCGTGGGGAGGTTATCAAATTGCCTATTTAATAACCCAAACCGATTTATATGCTTGTGCATTTTCGGGTGCACCGGTTGTAAATATGACGAGTGCCTATGGTGGAATAAGATGGGGATCTGGGATGAACCGGGCATTCCAATATGAGCAAACACAAAGCCGAATTGGAGGAACGCTTTGGGAGCGACCCTTGCAGTTCATTGAAAATTCACCTTTATTTTATGTCCCAAAGATCAATACACCGGTTATGATCATGGCAAATGATGCCGATGGCTCTGTTCCTTGGTATCAGGGGATAGAATTTATTACGGCCTTGAGAAGATTGGATAAACCGGCCTGGATGGTAAGTTATAATGATGAAGATCATAACTTGGTGAAACGCCCGGCCCGAAAAGATTTATCAGTAAGGAAAATGCAATTTTTCGACCATTACCTGCAGGGTAAACCTATGCCATACTGGATGAAATATGGTATTTCTCAGATAGAAAAAGGGAAAAAAGATGGGTACGAACTTATAGAAAAATAAATAATGTCGTTATACCTAATGTAGAATTCAATTGCCAATTTTATCCGTATTTTATTATGGGAAATTAAATCCAACAAAAATAATATTTTCAAAATCCAGCTTATCGGCTGGATTTTGTTTTATATTTACCTTTCATATAGTTTTAAGTTTGAGTGTTTAACCATTATTTTAACCTAATTATAATGCTATGAAAACAAAAAACCTCCTCCTATTCCTTGTAATTATTGCAATCTCTTTTGGGGCCTGTAAAAAAGACGATAAAGGCAGCGATCTTTTAGACGAAAATGGCCTGACACCTGCAATAAACAACATCGTTCCTGACGAAATTCTGCAGGAAATGAAAACCTTAGGCATGCCCATTAATACAGGGGCGCTACCACCTTCTTTAGTAAACACTTATCTTGCATCTCCCTTTATCTTAAAAGCCAGTAACCGTTCCGGTGATTATGCCGGGCAATCTTTTTCTGATTATAGGGTGACTCTTTCAAATCAGAACAATACCAATCTTTCCATTAGCTTGAGCTATGTAAATGGCCCAGAAAATGGTTCAGGTATTGGTGCCTTTATTAGTGGTGACGGAAATACTTTTTCAGTATTTGCCAAAGTAGCTTCTACATATAACGGCACAAATGCTGATCTTTTAATGGTTATTTCTGGAACATTGGTTGATGGTGGAATCAACAATTTTTATTATGCCAACTTTATGCTGGAAAACTATGGAAATCCAGGTTGGATAGCAAATGGAGAAGGACGGATTATCTACGATTCAGATGGGTTTTCACCTATCGTAACCAGCATGAAATCTATAGAAGAGAATACTAAAGGCTCAAGTGCGGGAACGAAGTAGGTATCTTTTAAATTCTATTAAAAAATCCTGCTTCAAGCAGGATTTTTTTTTATATTTATCCTTATTTAAATCATAAACCTATGAATTAACTCATTTATAAACCTAATTTAAATGCTATGAAATTAAAAAACCTCCTGCTTTTTTTAGCGCTTATTGCCATTGCATTTGGAGCATGCAAAAAAGATGGTGATGATGACGAAAGTGACCTTTTAGGTGCAAACGGGTTACCAAAACCTGTAAACACCATAGTATCGGAAGATATTATTAACACGATGAAATCACTTGGGCTTACCATCAATCCCGGTGATAATCCTCCCCTTATTTCTGGAACTTATTTAGCTTCTCCCTTTACCTTAAAAGGAACCAATGTTCCGGGCGATTATTCAATCGGAACACAATTTGCGGATTATTTAGTAACATTTAGTAACCAAAATAACGACAATCTCTCTATTACTTTAGGTTACACCAGTGGTGATGCTACAGGAACTGGAATTGGTTCCTATATCAGTGGAAGTGGAAACAGTTTTACTGTTTTCGCAAAAACCACTTCTATAAGAAATGGAAGCTCTGCAGAGTTAATAGAGGTGATATCAGGAACAATCTCTAATTCTGGAATAAGCAATTTCTATTATGCTAATTTCATGCTAAACAATAATGGCGATAACACTAATTTTATGGGTAACGGTACAGGAAGGGTTCTTTACGATTCAGATGGCGTTTCTCCCAAATCAGGCAATATGAAGACTGCAAAAATAATTTTACAATTGCCTAGTGTAAGTTCTAAATAAAAAGATAGGTTTAAAAAAATCCACGTTTGTGAACGTGGATTTTTTTTTGGAATATAGTTTCTCCAGAACTTTTCAATTTCGTTTCTCTTTTCGGGATAAACTACTCGTTCTTATTGTTAAACCATAAAAAACGAAAACCTAAATAAATTGGATTTCGCTTTTATGTAGCCCCGACAAGAATCGAACTTGTATCTAAAGTTTAGGAAACTTCCATTCTATCCGTTGAACTACGGGGCCTTTTTGATGATTAATGTTGATTGAATTGTGATAATTTTCAACCTGGCAAAAATAAAAGATTTTTACTTAATAATTTCTTTTATTTTGTTAATCATTATTCATTTAAAAATAATCATTTAATCTCGCTTCCATCATTAAAGTCTTCCGAAGGCTTTACAAAACAAAGCTTTCCTTCTGCATTTTCAGCCATTAAAATCATCCCTTGCGATACGATTCCTTTTAACATCCGAGGGGCTAAATTTACCAACACACTTACTCTTTGTCCGATAATCTCTTCTGCATTATAATATTCTGCAATGCCCGAAACAATGGTTCGTTTGTCAATGCCCGTATCAACAAGCAATTTAAGCAACTTCTTTGTTTTATTGATCTTCTCTGCTTCAACAATAGTAGCTGTTCTGATATCTATTTTAACAAAATCGTCGAAAGTGATATCTTCCTTTTGAGGTGCTATTTTCACGTTATTTTTAGTATTCTCAATCTTGGTATCCAAAAGCTTTTGGACCTGTGCCTCTATTTGTTCATCTTCAATTTTTTCGAATAAAAACTCCGGTTCATTTAGTTGATGTCCGGCTAACAGTAATTTGCTATCACCTGCGGCTTCCCAATTCGAAACAGATAAATTGAGCATCTTCAGCAATTTTTTACTTGTAAAAGGAAGAAATGGCTCTGCCAATAGAGCTAAGTTGGCACAAATCTGAAGTGAGATATTCAGGATAGTTTTAACACGCTCTGCATCCGTTTTAAATACTTTCCATGGTTCAGTTTCGGTCAGGTATTTATTGCCCAATCTGGCTAAATTCATGAATTCATTCAATGCTTCGCGAAAACGGTAATTCTCAAGACTGTTTGCAATTCTTTCAGGAAATTCCTTCAATTCATTAATAGCAGCATGATCTAATTCAGTTAATTCACCCAGTTCAGGAACAATCCCATCAAAATATTTCTTTGTTAACACCAAAGTACGATTGGCAAAATTTCCGAAAATGGCTAACAATTCACTGTTATTTCTTGCCTGAAAATCCTTCCATGTAAAATCATTATCTTTTGTTTCAGGAGCATTAGCACATAAAACGTACCTCAAAACATCCTGTTTCTCCGGGAAATCTTCCAAATATTCGTGCAACCAAACAGCCCAATTTCGTGAAGTCGAAATTTTATCACCCTCTAAATTCAAAAATTCGTTGGCAGGAACATTATCGGGCAAGATATAAGTTCCTTCATGTTTAAGAATTGCAGGAAAAATGATACAATGAAAAACAATATTATCCTTCCCAATGAAATGAAGCAATTTGGTATCCTTGTCCTTCCAGTAAGGTTTCCAATCAATGCCTTTTTCAGTCGCCCATTCTTTGGTTGCAGAAATATATCCGATTGGTGCATCAAACCACACATAAAGTACTTTTCCCTCAGCACCTTCAACCGGAACTTTTACGCCCCAGTCCAAATCACGGGTTACAGCTCTGGCTTGCAGTCCTTGATCAATCCATGATTTACATTGTCCGTAAACATTCGGTTTCCAGTCTTGTTTATGTCCCTCAATAATCCATTTTCTTAACCAGCCCTCATATCTATCTAAAGGCAAATACCAATGCTTTGTCTCTTTAAGCTGAGGTGTGTTCCCTGTTAATGCAGATTTTGGATTAATCAAATCCGTGGCATTTAAGGAAGTGCCACAATTTTCGCACTGATCACCATAAGCTTTTTCGTTGCCACAATGAGGACAGGTTCCGGTGATATACCGATCGGCCAAAAACTGATTTTTATCGTGATCGTAAAACTGTTCAGTTGTTTGCTCAATAAATTCGCCTTTGTCATAAAGCGTTTTAAAAATTTCGGATGCAGTTTCATGGTGCACCTTGTTTGAAGTCCGGGAATAAATGTCGAATGAAATTCCAAAATCCTCAAATGATTTTTTTATGATCCCGTGATATTTATCGACAATTTGCTGAGGCGTAACTTTTTGTTGCTGGGCCTTAATTGTAATCGGAACCCCGTGTTCATCCGATCCTCCAATAAAAACAACATCTTTGCCTTTCATACGCAGATATCTGGTATAGATGTCAGCAGGAATATATACACCGGCTAAATGGCCGATATGAATAGGGCCATTCGCATAAGGTAAAGCAGAGGTAATGGTATAGCGTTTGAATTTTGATTGATTTTGTTCCATTTTCAATTTTTTCCAGTAACTTTCGGCAAAGTTAAGGATTTGTTTAATACTTACAATCCTGTGAATAATGAATAAAAACAGCTTATTCAAATCTTAAAATAAACGATACTTGATGATCACACCTGAATACTTATCGAAAGGGGATAAAATAGGCATAGTTGCTACTGCCAGAAAAATAGAATTAAATGAGTTAACATTGGCATCTCAGACTTTTAGTGATTGGGGGCTTGAAGTCGTTTACGGAAACCATCTTTTTAAAGAATATAATCAGTTCGCCGGTAACGATGAGGAACGCATTGTGGATTTTCAAACGATGTTGAATGATGCTACTGTAAAAGCCATTATTTTTGCCAGAGGAGGCTATGGAACAGTTAAAATCTTAGATCAGATTGATTGGAGTGGCTTCATTAAAAATCCCAAATGGTTGATAGGTTTTAGTGATTTAACCTGTGTTCATTCGCATGTATTTACAAATACAAAGATTGAAACAATACATGGAATTATGCCTCTTAACTTTGATACCGCATCTCCCGAATCCATAGAATCGTTACACAAATGCCTTTTCGGAAAACCACTGAAATATGAGGTTAAAGCTCATCCATTTAACAGAAATGGCAATGCAGAAGGAATTTTAATTGGTGGAAACCTTTCTCTTATTCATACCCTGAAGGGAAGTAAATCTGACATTAATACCGAAGGAGTGATCCTTTTCTTAGAAGATCTGGATGAATATCTTTATCATATCGACCGAATGATGATCAGTTTAAAAAGATCCGGTCATTTAAGCAAATTAGCAGGATTAATTATTGGGGGCATGACAGTGATGAATGACAATTCAATCCCTTTTGGTGAAACCGCTTATGAAATAATTCGCCGGACCGTTGCGGATTATAACTATCCGGTATGTTTTGGATTTCCGTCGGGTCATTTTCCTGATAACAGGGCTCTTATTTTAGGAAGAAAAATTAAGTTGATAGTTGGGGATAATGTTACAATTGATTTTAACTAAATATATTTAATGATGGCAGACCATAACGACCTTGGGGATAAAGGCGAAGAGCTGGCCCGAAATTATCTCATCAAAAATAATTATAAAATCAGGGAGAAAAATTGGCGATTTGGAAAAAATGAAATCGACATCATCGCTGAAAATAATGATACACTTGTGATTGCAGAAGTAAAAACCAGAAGCAGTCGTTTTTATGGTGAACCTGAGGTTTTTGTTACCAAAGTCAAACAGCGATTTTTAATTAAGGCAGCCCACGCCTATATTATCCAAAACAACCTTAATCTGGATTGTCGATTTGATATCCTCGCTGTAGTAATCACTCCCAATAAAGCAGAAATCCATCACATTCAAAAGGCATTTTACCCTATGCGTTAAGACTTTTTTTACTCCATTTTTTTGCGATTTAAATAAAATATTACTTATTCCAATTGACTGCTCTTTGCAATTAGCTGTTAGCTATTAGCGTTTGACTTCTAACCTTACCAATAGTTGAACATCTGTACTTAGATTAGTTGTAACTTTGCCAACAAAATATTTAACATGGCTAAACAGGAAGCAAAAGGTTCACAGAAACATGGAGACTTTTCAAAGTTTATGAGACCTGGCAAAAAGCAAATAAAAGACCGAATCAAGGCCGACAAAAAGAGATCTGAAAAACCAACTAAAGCTGCAAGATTGCCAAAATCTGAAATTAAACCAATTGGCACCCTAAAAGGCACAAAACCTGAACCCATTAGGTTGAATAAATATATTGCCAATGCAGGAATCTGTTCTCGTCGCGATGCTGACCAGTTAATTTTAAATGGAGAAATTAAAATTAATGGAATTGTGGTCACCGAACTTGGAACAAAGGTTAATCCTAACGATAAAGTCGAATATCAGGATAAGGCCCTTAGACCTGAAAAGCTTGTTTATCTGTTACTCAATAAACCAAAAGGCTTTATCACAACTACCGACGATCCTTTCGAGAGAAAAACAGTAATGAAGTTGGTTGAAAAAGCTTGTGAGGAAAGAATATTTCCGGTTGGACGCTTAGATTTGAATACCACTGGATTATTATTGTTTACGAACGATGGAGAACTGGCAAAAAAATTGACCCATCCCAGGCATGAAATAAAAAAAATATATCATGCAGTTCTGAACAAACCCCTAATGCAGGAAGATTTCATCAAAATTGCTGAAGGCATTGAACTTGAAGACGGACCTATAAAGGTGGATAAGATCGCTTTTGCAGAGACCGGCAAAGATAAAAAGCAAATTGGGATAGAACTTCATTCGGGCAAAAATCGAATCGTACGACGGATCTTTGAAAGTCTGGGATATGATGTAATCCGACTTGACAGGGTTTCGTTTGCAGGATTGACCAAAAAGGATGTTCCCCGTGGAAAGTGGCGCCTACTTAAGGAACTTGAAATTAATCGGCTGAAAATGATTTCCTAATTTAAAAAAAGACAAAAAAATTAAGATTACGCTTGAGATTTAAAAATCTTATATTATCTTTGCCGCACTTTTTAAAAGTACCTCTTTCGTTCTTTGTCTAGGGTCCTGAGCAATCAGGGTTCATCAGAGGTTAAAAAGTAAAACATTCCTCCTTAGCTCAGTTGGTTAGAGCATCTGACTGTTAATCAGAGGGTCTCAGGTTCAAGTCCTGAAGGGGGAGCAAACTAAACCACTTACAAGCAATTGTAGGTGGTTTTTTTATTACCCTCTTTAATCCTTCACACAACGGACACTAAACCCACCCTCGTTATCGTAATAGCTACTAGGGTGTACATCTTCATGACTATAGTTGAGGCGCCGGTACCATGCATTGCTCGTAGAGTACTCCGTAGAACTCCACCAGCGTCCATCGTTACTAATATTGTAGAAATTACCAGCACTGCTACGGAAACCACTCGGAAGAGCTGTAAAGCCGCTGCTATTGGTCGCTCCTGTGTTCGGGCTTATCCAATGGATTGTTCCGATTTCTTTCATTTTACCACCTGCAACATTTTCCCTACCAAGATAATTAGTCAGCGTTGTCCATTCGACAGCACTTGGTAAATGCCAGCCGTTAGGGCAAACTCCCTTCACCCCGCTTGGATTTGAAGAGCTGCTTACAGCACCGGACATAGCAGCAGGCCAATTATACAAAACACCATAAGTTGCATAATTCTCTGTAGCTTTTGCTGAGTTTACATTGGTTCCTTCGTAACCATATACATAATAATAAGAGATTGTGTTGGAAGTCGCTGATGATGGGCTTACTGTAGGTAGAAAGGCTAGGTTTTCGGCCATCCAGGTTTGGGTGCCAATAATTATAGTGTTATATATTTTCCCATCTCTTGAATCGATGATTGTGTCATAGGTAAGATTTAGATTAAATAATATATTACCTGTATTTGTTCCAAACTGCTTTTGTTCACCATAAGAAGTTCCTTGACTATTTGTTGCATAAGCCCTCAGATAATAGTTTGAACCGGGGGTTAATCCTGTTATGAAACTTGTAAAAACACCTGTGCCTGCTCCATCTGTTGTTTTACTATCAGTGGTGGTTGGGTTCTGGTTAATGCTCCAACAAACTCCTCTGGATGTGATTGCAGCACCCCCATCGCTTGTGATATTTCCTCCAAATGTTGCTGTTGTTGATGTTATTGCTGTTATGGACGAAGTTGTTAAAGTTGGTAATTCCGCCGAAGTAGTTGTGCTAATCTGGTTTCCATAAGCAGTTCCTATACTATTTGATGCATAAGCCCTGATATAATAAGTTGTACCGGGAGTCAATCCTGTGATGGAACTTGTAAAAACACCTGTTCCTGTTCCATCTGTTGTTTTACTATCGGCGGTGGTTGGATTCTGGTTAATGCTCCAACATACCCCACGGGCTGTAACAGATGTTCCACCATCAAAAGTAATATTACCACCGGTACTTGCAGAAGTGGAAGTAACAGCTGATACGTTAATGGTTGTTAAAACAGGAGCCACAGATAGTGTACTGAAGGAAACCTGGTTGCCATATCCAGTACCAGCTACGTTAGTAGCATAGGCCCGGATATAATAGGTAACGCCAGGAGTAAGGTTTGTAATTGAACTTGCATAAATTCCCATGCCTGTTCCGTCGTTTGTTAAGCTATCAGCGATGGTTGGGTTCTGGTTTATACTCCAGCATACCCCTCTTGATGTGATCGGGGCACCACCATCGTTGGTGATATTACCTCCACTGCTTGCTGAAGTGGGGGTAATGTTGGTTATCTCAGTTGTTGTTAAACCCGGAGCAACTGATAAGGTCGTAAATGTTGACTGGCTGCTATATGATGTTCCAACCGAGTTTATGGCGTAAGCCTTTATGTAGTAGGTAGCACCCGGGGCTAAATCAGTAATCGAACTTGTAAAGCTGCCTATCCCTGTTCCATTGCTCGTTTTACTATCAGCAGTTGTTGGGTTCTGGTTTGTGCTCCAGCATACACCACGGGCAGTCACAGCTGCACCTCCATCATTTGTAATATTTCCTCCTGAAGTCGCAGAATTGGATGTAATGTCCGTAACGATTGCAATTGTAATGGTAGGTATAACTTTTATAACTTCCTTTTTGCAACTATAAATAATAAAAGCAGCGCATATTAGTATAGCCAATACACTAAGTGACAAATTCGTTTTAGTTTTCATAAATAAATTTGATTAAGACAGCATAAGAAATAAGATTCCTAAAAATGTGTAATAAATAATCAAACCCTGCTATATGAAAGCACTTTTACCTAGGGAGAATTAGTCTCGAAACAAAATTAGGGGCTAATTAAGATTTATGCTTCATACTTTCATAAATACGACTGAAAGTTAATGGTTTTTCTTAAAATACAATAATATCGTTAGTCGAAATCTTATTGTGTTTTTTATAATACACAAGTTATGCTCTAGAAGCTTTGCTATTAAAGCGTTTACTAAATTCTATGATACAGGTGTACAGGCTAGGTGGGAAAGTTTGAAATATGCTGTTTTACATCATTCTGATACCTTCAAGTTCTCTTTAAAGAATTGATTTACAACTGGTAAGACTATCTCTATTCTTGATATTATGTCTTTGAGTACAATTAGGTTGACTGTATCATAATTGCTCACATGTGCAATGAGCTTATTATACTATTGATCTATACCTAGTATTCTAAATAGTTAATCTAATACTGCTACGAGACACCCTTTCAATCCATGCTAATATAGTTAAATAGTATTTTCTCTCTAAAATATTACAATATATAGGTTCGTGTCTATAAAGGGAGGTAGAAATCCTTCATAAAATCTTAACAAGCCCTACTTGTAGGATAATTCCTGTTGAAACCGGTATCATTGACCAATTCGCTTAGATCGTAGATAAGCTTTAGAACAGAGATAAATTGGTACGAGAATAAAACTATAGGGGGAGTAAAAAGCGTTCAGATTTTGGACGCTTTTTTTACTGCCAGTTGTAAATTTAGAATCATTATTATAAAAACACTTTCATACTTTCCCTTCTCTCATAAGGCCTTAATGTGTTTCTGAATTAATTGCAACAATATAGCCTTTTCAATAGGTTTTGAAATATAATCGTTACAACCAGCATTAATTGCTTTTTCTCTATCTCCATGCAATGCGAATGCAGTTTGTGCAATGATGATTACCTCTTTGTTAAATTTTCTAATTTGTCTTGTCGCTTCATATCCATTCATTTCTGGCATTTGAATATCCATCAATATTAAATCGACATCGCTTCTGTCTTTACAATATTGTATCGCCTCTTTACCATTTTTTGCCCAGTGCGTTCTCATTTCTAAGTTCTCAATTATTGAATTGAGGTATTCATAGTTTAAATCATCATCTTCAGCAATTAAAACATGAAGATTCTCAATCCATGTTTCATTACCATCTTTAAAGGCTATTTTTTTCTTCGCCGTATTTTCTTTCAGTTCAATGAGATTTGGAAGTGTAAAATAAAATATTGATCCACCATTTGGGTCACTTTCAACCCATATATTTCCTCCAAGAAGTTCCACATATGCTTTTGATATAGCTAAGCCTAAACCTGCTCCTTGATATGCATCTCTATCTTCAATATCCGCTTGTATAAATCGCTCAAAGATTGCCTTCTGTCTATTTATTGGAATTCCTATACCAGTGTCTTTTACAAAAAACTCAAGTGTAGTGCCTTTTTTTAGATAACCGAATTCGATAGAACCTGAAGGAGTATATTTAATGGCATTTTTTATAAGATTAGTTAATATTGCATATACTTTCTCTCGATCTGTTTTAATATATAAATCTTGATCAATTGTACTGTTCTTAATTAAAAACTTAATTCCCTTTTTATCCGCTTCTGGCTTAAAAAAAGAATGAATGTAAGCAATCTGTCCATTAATATTAGTTTCGGAAATTGATACTTCTATTCGACCAGATTCAATTCTGGAAATACTTATAATGTCATTGATAATATTAAGCATTCGATCTCCACTTTTTTCGATGATACTGATGTACTTTTCCTTTTCTGCCCCACTTAGGTCTGGTGTCTTAAGCAAATCCGTAAATCCCAATATACCATTCATAGGGGTACGTATTTCATGACTCATATTTGCGAGAAAAGCAGATTTTAAACGGTCACTTTCTTGGGCTTGCTCTTTGGCCTTGATGAGTTCATGCTCCATTTGCTTTTGTTGGGTAATATCCTCTTTTACTGATACATAATGAGTCACATTCCCTTTATTATCAATAATAGGAGATATAGAGGCATGTTCCCAAAAAAGTTCTCCATTTTTTCTTTTATTGTGAAATTCCCCACTCCATACCTTTCCAGAAAGAAGGGTATCCCAAAGAATTTTATATTCAGATTTAGGCTTATGGTTTGAATTAAATATTCGTGGATTTTTGCCAATTAATTCATCCTTTTGATAACCCGTAACTTCTGTAACTTTCGGATTGACATACTCTATCTCCCCATCAATATTTGTTATAATTATTGATGCCGGGCTTTGTTCAACAGCCCTTGACAACTTTAAAATTGACTCTTCAGACTTTTTGTGCTGGGTAATGTCCATATAGGTTCCTAATACACCATTGACGACCCCATTAGTATCACGCAAAGGAATTTTGCTTGTGAGAAGAGTCCTTACCTTCCCATCAATAGAGGTTGAAGGTTCTTCGATGTTCAGCTTAGAATGACCGCTTTCAATGACCTGAATGTCATCAGAACGGTATATTTCGGCCATCTCATGCCAACCCATTTCGTAATCATTTTTTCCAATAATCTCCTCGGTGGACTGATAACCTGCATCATTGGCGAAAGTCTTATTACCACCCATATAAACAAGGTTTTTATTTTTCCAAAATACCCCGACAGGAATTGAATTCATAATACCTTCAATAATTTGGCGTGATTCTCGCAATGCTTCTTCTGATAGTTTGCGTTCAGTGATATCGCGATGAATACCTATAAACCCAGCTATATTTCCATTTGAATCAAGAATAGCTGAATTGAATGAATCTGTAGTAATGAGGCGTCCATCCTTTGTCTTATTTACAATTTCACCAGATACAACTTGCTTTAACAATAATTGACTCCAAAAATCTTGATAAATTGAAGTGTCGTAGGTCCCTGATTTAAGAATTCGAGGTGTTTTTCCAATAGCCTCCTGAGAATTATAACCATAAGTTTGTTCAAATGCAGAATTAATAAAAATGATATTCCCATGTATATCCGTAATGAATATGGCCTCAAACGATTGCTGGATACAAAGTTTGAACTTATTTAGCTCTTCTTCCACATGCTTACGATCGGTGATGTCAATGTTAGTTCCCTTTAATTTAATAAGTTTCTCAACCTGAAAAAAAGGTACAATGTTATTCAAAACCCATTTAAATGATCCATCCGGGAAGGTTATTCGAAGCTCTGTACTTATTGGGGCTTTATTCTTAATTATGTCTTTCAATCCTTCTTCAAGTAAGTGTAAATCATCTGGATGAACTCTACTTTTAAAGTATTCATAGGTAGGATCTACTTCAAAGGGTTTCAGGCCAAAAAGGACAAAACAATTTTCTGACCATCTGGTTTTTTGAGTGATAAAGTCTAATTCCCAATCGCCCATTCTTGCAATTCTCTGTGCCTCCTTTAATGAAGATTCACTCTCTTTTAAAGCTTTCTCAATGAGTTCCGTATTTGCTTCATCTTTCTGGAATGAACGCTCTAAATATTCATTCTTAATGCGTAATTCTATAAGTTCCTGAATAAGCTGTTCCTTTGTCTTCGACTGATCATTCATGTTAATTTGAGTTTTAATAGTAAATACTCGAATGTGATAAGCATTGATCAAGGACAAAACTCTATACCAAACAGACATATAAGTGGATACTTACACTTAATCTCTTTGTGTTAGATAATAAGTCCAATCACATCTAGTACTCTTGAAACAGCTCTGTATTGCTTCACACGTGCAATTAATAATGTTTACAGGCATGTCTTAGCTTGGAAAGTTATGATATTAAAATGAGTTAGCATTAGGTAATCTGCCTAATTTCAATATTTATTTAATTCATGGTTCATGTCTATTAAGGGAGGTAGAAACCTTTCCTAAAATCTTAACAAGCCCTGCTTGTAGGATAATTCTTGTTGAAACCAGTATCATTGACCAATTCGCTTAGATCGTTGATAAGCTTTATAACAGAGATAAATTGGTACGAGAATAAAACTGTAGGGGGAGCAAAAAGCGTTCAGATTTTGGATGCATTTTTAGTTGGTGCTTACCGTTTTCTGATTAAAGATCTTAAAATTTCTAAAATTAAATTTTCTTTTCAATTATACTTTACACCGATCATTCCTATCCGGCATTAATCCACAATACCAATTACTATTGATGTTATAAAAAATATAAATATCATCGGGGGTTTAATTTAAGTATATTGCCGGGATAGTTAAAGAATCTTATGGTTGATCCTTTATGCAACGAACAGCAAATCCATTTTTATATTCAGTATACCCTTCTTGCACAGAATTATAAAAGATGCCTAAGCTCCATGAGCACCCAGATGTAGAAGTCCACCATTCGCCATACAATCCAATACCTGAATATGTACCATCTATATAACGCATTCCACTTGGAAGAGCCGTAAAACCATAATAATCATCAGCGCTTGTATTGTCACCATACCAATGAATATTACCCGTTTCTCTTAAAGCGTTACTTCCATGATTTAACCCTATATAATTAACCAAAGTTTTCCACTCTTCAGTGGTAGCGACATGCCAACCTACCGGGGCAATGTTTCTGGTGTCGTTTATTGCATACCAATTATATAAACGTCCGTAAATATCAGCATTGGCAGTGCTGTTATCATAATTGCAGTAAGCACCCGTAGTGAGATTCATCCACTCGGTATTATTTTCCACATAGGGTATTGGATCACCATTGCGATACTTTGTAACATTCAGGTTTTCAGCCATCCATTCCTGAGTACCAATTTTCACTGATTTATAGACAATTTGATCTTCCGAAATATCCTTTTTAACACAGCCACTTACAAGTAATAACTTGATTCCGACTATTCCAATTAGAGAAATTAAAATTTTGTTTTTCTTTTTCATATTAACCAAATATTAGAATAAAATTCAGTCAGTAATACTCTATTTTATTATGAAATCTCAACCACCTGATTCATAGGCCGCCTATATATGGTAAGTATATCAAATGTATAAAAAATAGGAATATGATTAATTCTTAATCCTAAATATATTTTTACAACTATTATAAACTTACAATATCACAATATTGATAAGAAATTTTTAAGATTGAAATATACTTCTAGTTGCCTAATTTAAGGTACAAAATTAACCCCAGTTCGATCTAAGCATTTCTCATGAAACTAGTTCAGTATGTCTGAAATTTAGCCTTTTGATCTAATTAGACGTTAGAGTTATGAATTATGAATTGTGATTGCCTATATTTGGTTGCAACTTTTTATAACAGGAGGCGCAAAAAAACGTTCAGTGTTCTGAACGTTTTTTTATTGCCGATTCCTTATTTAAAATTTAAACTTTTTTAAAAGGTTCAGTTGGCTACCTGTCTAGTCCAAAAATTCCGAAGGAGGTGCAAAACAAACTTAATTCCCTAAAAATTTTCGTCAGGGGATCAATTTATAAAATACCTTATCGCCTATGTTTTTAGGCTTATCCCTCCGAATACCATTTGATATGCTGAGAAGCACGCATTAAAATGGCCAGAATAACAAACAATCCGATGCTACCGGCCAACAACGCGTAATCCTGTAACTGCAAAATGGTGAACAGGAATAAATATAGACCCGTTTGCAAAAGAGTTACCCAGCCAACCATGCGCCTGTCTTTCATCATGGTGAAAACATACCACGATATCAATAAAGTGACTGCCATTGCCGAGATAAGATATGCAAGGTTGAATCCGATTTGTTCACCGATAGAAGTCAGGAGTGAGTAAAAGACCAACAATGCAAAAGCAACCAAAGAATACTGAAACGGATGAATCCTGACCCTGCTTTTAATTTCAACGAAAATGAAAATGATAAAATTCAGTGCAATAAATAAGATGGCATATTTTACGGATCGCATTGATTTTTGATAATGATCGACCGGAATGAGCAGTTCAACACCCAGTTTAGCCTCGTGAGTGTTGTATTTCTGATCGATCCATTGCTGAGGAAAATTTCGGTTGAGGTGCGTTACTTTCCAATCCGCAGTAAATCCATTCGGGGTTACTTCCCTTTGGGAAGGAAGAAAGGAACCCGAAAAACTTGGCTGGGTCCAATCCGATTTCATTGAAATTTCTGAAGTTTTTCCAAGTGCTTCCACCGACAAATCCTCCGATCCGTTTAATACCAGTTCAATTTCAAAATTCATGGGTTGATTCAGATCATGTGAATTGGCTTTTATGGTGATGCCCGACTGGAACAAATCGGTATCGGCAACCCCCGGTTCAACGATACATTTATCGCCATTAACAATCAATTCTGGCAGGTTTTTAATACCTCGCATATCAGAAACCCCAATGGTGAAATAAGCAGCATCCCAGATATATTGAGCATTTTTAAGATCCAATTTAGAAACATCAGGCTGGACAAATGAACCTTTTAATATAATTTTTCCTTCGTAAACCACTACCTTGTATATTCCGCGTTTCCGCGTTTCGGGGTACAGAACGGCATCCGTTGTGAATGTTTCAGGCAGAAAATGCACTACTCCATGTTTATCGTTGGCAGGCTGTTTGTTGTCCCCCATTTCCATTACCGAAAATGGCACATTTAATACCGGGCCGGCGACCACCTGCTTTCCTCCCCATTGGGTATAAAGTTCATTTTTCACCTTTTCGCTCAAGGCAATCCGCTCGCGGATAACGTCCTGTATCAAAAAGGATGGGATAAGCAGCAAAATGGCCAAAATCGATACGATGACCATTTTCATACTGTAACTGTTTAAAATCTGTTGAATACCTTTTGTTTCCATTGTTTTATATTTTAAAAGTTCTTTGTTTTTCAAAGTTAAATAGTAAAAAATTATTGATTATTGATTAGTTCTTCAAGTGCCGACAGATGTTGTCGAAACAATTCCCTGCCAAGCTCGGTTGCCTCATAAGTTGTACTTGGCTTACGGCCAATAAATTGCTTGGTAACTTCTATGATTTTCTGCTGTTCCAAAGCTTTCAGGTGGCTGGCCAGGTTCCCGTCAGTCAATTCGAGCAGCTCCTTTAATGCATTGAAACTGAGCATGTCGTTTACAACGAGTGCCGACATGATCCCAAGCCTGATGCGGCTTTCAAATACTTTCTGAAGGTTTGAAATTGGATTTTTCACCAGAATTTATTTTCGATTTAATATACATGAATTCTCCATTTCTCCGAATATAGCATTACGCGTTGCGCATTTTATCAATGCTTTCGGCTTCTTAATTTTTGCGCTCATGTTCATGCCGGAAATACATTACTGAACCATAAACAATATGCATTACCCCAAAACCTACCGTCCAAAGAAGCAGGCCCTGGTTAATAAAAACTCCGGCCAGCATACCTAAAATAATTTCTGTTAGCCCTAAGTAATGAATTTCGCCAAAGGTAAACTTCCCGGCATTTACAAGTGACAAGCCATAAAAAATCAACATAACCGGGGCAACCAGCCCTATTTGACGATGAAACAATAAAATCAGTACAAAAATTCCACCTGTAACCAGTGGAATCATAAAATAGGCGAGTAAGTGTTTGGTTGAATTAGTCCAAAGAAGTTGGCCTGCTTTTCTGGCTTTCCGCTGCGAAAAATAAACAGCTCCCAGTAAAGCAAAGCCCAGAACCAGAATCGCATCCAACGCTAGATAAAAACCAACACCTGAACTTAATGGATATGCTGTTTTATTTATGTATTCGAAATCTTTGGCATTGCCTGAATCCAGAATATAAAACCAGGCTACTGCTGCGCCAATCAACGCAAACAATCCGGCAAAAATACCGGATAATCCGCTTAGTGATAAGAATTTGGACGACCGTTCCATGATTTCACGAATGGCCTGAATATCCTCTTTAGGATTTTTTAAATTTGTTTTCATCTAAAAAGCACTTTGAAATACAAAGTTAATATATTTATTTGAAAATCCAATCAATTTCAAAAAAATTTTAGGGCAGATTTTAATTTTAAATGGAGTGCTAAAAACAAAGAAACAGGCTGCCCAAAAAATCTGAAAGTTCACAATTATATCATGTCGAGATGTGGTTTCAATCGCGCTCAACCAACATCAGTAGTCACCTGAAGTCTACACCAAAGGCGAAAGTTCAATCAGACTCCGTCATTTTAGGGTGACACCCTGTGCAGGGTGTCACCCTTTTTTTTCATTTCACCTCAAAGGTAGTACTGATGGTACCACCTTTTACCGAATCATATTCAACAGTAACTTTACCAGAACCTTTCACCAAATATTGTATTGTTCGGGTTGTTTTTCCCGGATGACCATTTCTGATCATAATACGCTTAAGATCATGCTGATCTATTTCCTGTGTGATTGGATTCAGATAATCATATGTTTTTGCATCATTGATCCAACTGGCTGAAATAATATCAACATTGCCTTCTAGAGTAAGGAGATCGGGTCTGACAACATTATTCTGTGCCGCTTTTGCAGTAATGGTAGGAGCAACTTTTGGATTGATAAATTCAACCCAAACCCTGAATACATCATTTCCTATTTTTTCCACTTTATTGCCACCCATCTTCATTATTGGCATTTCGTCGGCCTGATACAACGTAAATGCCATATTTCTGTGAGCAAGCTCCTCATTCATAAACCTTGGAGGGACCCTTCCTCTTGTTTTTTTCCAGCGGCCTCCCATCTCAACTTTTCCAAAATCAGGATGGTCAAACTCTTTCCAGTCAACATACTCATCGCCAAATTCAAGATAATCATCAAAAAAGAAGTCTCCTGATTGTCCAGAGATAGGGCTATTAGGATCCTTAGTTTGCTCCTGTAATTCAGGACTTGTAAAATATTGCCTGCCATTCCACAGTTCATTAGAGAAAGATATCATCCCCAGTCCATCACTGGTCCAGTCAATAAAACCTCCGTGAACGGTATACAATCCACTCCAAATAACAATATAGCGGTAAAATGGCAGTATACGTTCTCCGTTCTTACCCAATTCATCATAAAATTTTACATCAGAAGCAGGGTATTCTCCCATTGATTCAGCTCCCGGTCCCCGAAGAATCATCCCACCATTATTATGATAAGCCTGCACTCCGGCTATATTTGGATGGGCCATCAAAAATTTATTTATCGCATTCGCTTCAGGTAACTGGAATGGAAACTCCATCGCACCTCCCTGTACATAGTCGGGTTGCCAATCGATTGCCCAGTTTCTGTTTGGATCATAACTACCTGGGCCATCTTCATTAACCAGGCCATCGCCGTCATCGTCAAATCCTTCTAATCCAAGAATAATATAATCACCGGTTTCTCCAAAACCTACCGGTTCCATAATTCTATTATCCCTTGTACTGATTCGCATATTCCCTTTTCCGGGGACATACACTCTTATTTGTTCAATCACACCGTTACCATTAAGGTCGTTTGGTCCGTCCTCATCATAAAGACCATCATTATCATCGTCTACCGGAACGTGACCGGATCGGGCTCCTCCTCCGTCACCTTCCATAAAATATTGGTGGCCGTCAGGGTTAACTGTCGGGAAAATATAAAAGACTCTGTCATTAACAAGCTGGGTGACTTTATCTATCCTACCATAATTCTCCATCAAATACCAGATGGTATACAAACAAATTTCACTCCCTTGTATTTCATTGCCGTGAATATTGGCATCAATATACATGGCCGCTTTACTTAGTTCAGGTCCGGTTTCAGGATTGTTGATTGTCATATACATTATTTCCTGACCGTTATGGGATTTTCCAACGGATCCCAATTTAAGAAATGTTGGAAAAGCCTTTTCAAGTCTTTTCATGTCATCCCATAATTCATTCACATCATGCCAGCGGTTAAAATCAAGTTTTACCTTGAATTGGGGATCTGAGGCATATTTCTGGCCATAGGTCACAGGTGAAACAACCATCATTAACATAACAACGACAAATGCACAAGCTAAGGTTTTATATATAGTTTTCACTTTTATTTCCTCCATTTTGAATTTATTATTATTTCAACGTAATATTAACCTTATCAGTACCTGCCTTCTGGGCAACAACTATAAGTTCAATTTTATCACCTGATTTTCCTTTGATCAACCATTCGTATTTTTGTCGCATACCTGAACCGGCCAATGCTTGAAAGAAATTTGTTTTTGCATTTCCCGAAATAATCGTCTCCGGTTTAACGCCCAACTGCACCATGGTGGGGTTTACGGCTCTTGATGTTACTCCCTGATTCAGAGCAGTCGGAAGAAATCCTTCATTTTCCACTTCGACTTTAATCCTGAATAATCCACCTCCATGGTTGATCACTTCAGTTTTGGCAATTTTTACTTTTGCATATAAACCGGATAATCTTACTGCGAATTTTGCATGAGCTTCGCCAAGTTCAACAATTTTTGAAGCAGGTGGATTATTGATTTCATAAGGTGTAAATCCACCAATTTCAACCTCTCCAAGCTCCGGATGTGTATATTTTTGCCAGTCAATGAATCCAGTAATATTGTTTTTATCGAGCCAGTTGAGATAGTTTTTGTCTATCCCTGAAACCTGAGAATTTCCGGGAGTGGGCATTGCAGAATTGCTCCCGGCCCCTCTGACTCCCCGAGCAGAAGTGGCAGTTTGAGGAGCACCTCCTCTTTCTTCGCCGGCTGCCGGTCTTCTTCTTTCCTCGGTAGGCTCTTCTGCTGCATCAATACCCCAGCCGGGAGTAGAAAATGAAAGTACACCATACTGAAAATAACCATACTGAAAAAATGCACCTTTTGGATCTCTTAAAGGTGGTTGGGTTTTTATACCCGTTAGCTCTTTGTAAATGTCACCTGCTTTTTTGAAATATTCCAAATCCGCAAGATTAAAGGTAGTTTCTGCACTTATAACAGGTCTTTGTCTGCCGGTAGGTTGAGCAGTTTGTTGATCCTGACTGCCTCTACCCATTCTGAACATGCCAAATCTTCCGGCAACCTCAGTATTAACCATTCCAACTTTGCCAGCACCAGCATAACTTTCATTCGCGATATTGATCTGGTCGATTCCTTTATCTGAACTTAAAGTCCCTCTTGATCCAGGTGGAACAATCAGATTATCACTTTCACCAAAGTTTAGCATAATGGCAATGTTTCTGTGTTTAATAATCCACTCCATCAATGCCCTTGTTTCATTTTCACTTACCATATGCTTACCTGCACCATCTTTGAAATAAGGATAATCATGCATAAAGTTTCGGTTAATATCAGTTCCACCTTTAGCATCTTCATTAATAAATCCATCCTTATCATTATCAATTCCTTCCCAGTATATCGCATATCCACTGCTTTCACCCTTTGCCGGATCAGCTTTTTTCATCAGCCTTGGCTCATCCTTATCAATCATATATAACCCATTTTTATCTTTTACTCTCATCATGGTAATATAACCGTCTTTATTCAGATCATCAGGGCCATCCTCATCCATCCTTCCATCATTATCACCATCATATTCATTCATGTTGCTTTTTCTGCCTGTTTTAATACTCTCAAACATTCCTTCAGCAGCATCCGGATTCATTCGGGGGATAATATAATAAACGTGATCATTGATACTCTTTTTCACAGCATCATCAGTAGCGTAATTTTTTAACAGATGATTTATTATTGAAAGAGAAATCTCACTTCCTATCAGATGATCGCCCTCAAAATTTGCACCTATGAACATAGCCGGTCTTTCAGCCATGGGAACCCCTTCCGGATTAGCGATGGTAAGCACCCAGAGATCTCGTCCCTCAAGCGTTTTCCCAATAGATTCAATCTTGGCAATGTCCTTGTTTTCACTCACAAGCCGTTTCAACTCCCTAGTCATCGCATCATAATTATGATAGGTTGAAAAGTCCTGTGACATAACAGCAGAAGCATGAATCAGCATTCCGATAATAGTAATTGTTATCATTACCTGTTTGCTTTTAATAACAGATCGCACAATTTTATTCACTTTGGCCTCCTTTTTATATAGTTTTAATAATTAAAAGTTTATCCTTTATTAAAAATAAAATTTAAAAAATATCATAGGGATGATTACAAGTTTTCTGGCTAATTTGGTTTATTCCCTTGAACGTAATTAGTTAATCATTTCAAATGTAATAATTTAATTTTTAGATGTTTTTTAAATTCTACATACTCATTTTTTTGGCATATCAAGACTTGATTTTAACTGAGATTGTGGATTGAATTAAGAACACCAATAAATTAATTTCAATAAAATGTCAGGAGATCAATAGCATTCAGAATATGAACGCGCATTTTATTTGGAGATTTCTGATTTTAAATTTGAGATTACAAAATCACTTTCATTTATCATTGTCTTATATCAAGCATTAAAATATTTCTGTATTAATTCCAACAACAAAACCCTATTAATGGGTTTTGAGATATAATCATTACAGCCGGCATTTAAGGAATCTTCTCGTTCTCCGGCAATTGCATATGCCGTTTGTGCGATGATGATTACCTCTTTGTTGAATTGCCTTATTCTTCGGGTGGCTTCGTAACCATCCATCGTGGGCATTTTAACATCCATCAAGATTAAATCAATATCAGGAATATTGCGACAAATATTAATGGCTTCAATTCCATTTTTTGCTACTAATACGTCCTTACTATGATCCTTAATAATTCTTTTTATCAGGATTTCTGAAGGTTCGTCGTCATCAACAACCAGAACTTTCAATCCCAAAACTTTTGGATAAAGCTGATTATTTTCATCTTCAGCTAACATCCATTCGTTTGGATAACCGATTTCTTTCGTTTTTGTATGGTAAGGAACAGTAAAATAAAATACCGAACCAACTCCTTCTTCGCTTTCAACCCATATTTTTCCACCCAGCATTTCAACATAGGCTTTTGAAATGGTTAATCCCAAGCCTGAACCCTCATAACCTTTATTTAACAAATCATTGCCTTGCCTGAACCGCTCAAAAATAATTTCTTTTTTTTCAGGAGGAATACCTGTACCTGTATCCTTAACAAAAAATTCCAGTAGGGACACCGAATTCGGCGTTTCTACTAACCTATATCCAAATTCAATAGATCCGGTTTTCGTAAATTTTATGGCATTTTTAACAAGATTTGTAAGAATGGCATATATTTTTTCCCGGTCGGTCTTAATTATAGATCTTTTTGAGGGTAGGCTGTTTTTAAAAGAAAATTGCACTCCTTTTTTTTCAATTTCAGGTTGAAAAAAAGTGTAAAGATCCTCAATCTGTTCGTTTATATTTGTTTCGGTAAAAGAAACTTCCATTTGACCTGCTTCCACTTTTGAAATATTAATGATGTCGTTGATGATGTTGAGCATCCGTTCACCACTTTTCTCAATTATATGGATATATTTTTGTTGTTCTTCTCCCGTTAGTTTTGGTTCTTTTAACAGTTCTGCAAAACCAAGTATCCCATTCATCGGGGTACGGATTTCATGACTCATATTCGCTAAAAAGGCTGATTTTAAACGATCGCTTTCTTCGGCTTTTTCTTTAGCCTGAATTAATTCTTTCTCTTTTTTCCTACGTTCGGTAATATCTGAAGCCACCCCGATTAAACCTATGGGTTTATCAGATTTATCTTTGATTACAGTTGTAGAAAGGGAAATAGGGAATTCGGTTCCATCCTTTTTGGTATTAATCAATTCGCCTTTCCATCCCCCTTCTTTTGTAGCCAAAAATATTTCTTTGACGATATCTGCTGGATTTTTTAAGGACCCGACAATTTCCATTGCTTTACCTATCAATTCATCTTCTGTGTAACCATATGTTTTTAAGAAAGAATCGTTGAGGAATATTATTTTGTTTTCAAAATCAGTAATGCTCACACATTCGTTTACACTTTTTAAAGAATGGGCAAGTACCAATATTTCTTCTTCAGCACGTTTTCGTTCGGTAATATCAGTAACTGTTGACACCATAATATTCTGTTCGAATAAAGGAATGTTTACCGCATTTATAATATGTTTTGAGCCATCTTTATGCGTGATAACGCAATCTTCCCAGTTCATGCGAGAAATATCGCCGGACTGAATATCTGTGATTACCCTTGTCATTAATTCTTCACGGTATTTTTTATCAGGATAAACTTTTTCAAAAAATGCAGCGATGTCTTTCATTTCATCTCCGGGCCAACCATAAATTTCCTCAAATTTTTTATTTAGATAAAAAGCGTTCCCTTTATCAATTTCATTTAATGCAATCCCTATTGGTAGGTTATCTAAAACAGTTTGTATAAACGCATTTTTTTTCTTTAACTCTTCTTCCGTATTTTTCTGTAAGGTAATGTCAACATTAAATCCGTACCAGGTAATGCTACCATCCTCTAATTTTTCGGGAGTAGATCTGGAATAAATCCATTGAATCGCCTTTCCGGGTATTTGCACCCTAAATTCACAGCTAAAAAATGTCAAATGCTTTGCAGAATATTCAATGTCGCGAATAACTCCAGCTATATCTTCCGGGTAAATAACGTTGGCAATGGGAGTAAAGTCATCAACCACATCTTCAGGAAAACATCCAAAAATGTTTTTGATCCCCTCTGAGGCCACCGGGACACAATAACTTCCATCAGGCCTTCTTGTAAATTGATATATCAAATCCGGTACATTTGCCGATAACTTTCTAAATTGAATGTCCTTTTCACGAATTTTTTCTTCAGCAAGTTTACGTTCAGTTATGTCAATGGTATATCCGGCAAGTAGTTCTTTTTCTCCCTGAGATATGGGAAATTTAATGGTTGTATAATTACGGCCATTTAAATCCTCATCTAATTGAAGGACTTTCCCTTTCTTTACAACAGTCCAGTCATCTTTCGATATTTTTGATGCGAATTCAGCCGGGAATAATTCCTCCATGGTTTTACCAATGATTTCCGAACCAGGGATGCCTACCATTTCACGAAAATTTTCACTGGCTTGAACGACTCGGCTTTCGGTTGGAGTCACCTCTTTAATAAAAGTGTAAATAGGGGAATGTTGCATGAACAAAGCAAACAACTCCTTATTTTCCTTTAATGCAATTTCAGCTTGCTTGCGGTCACTAATGTCGACAACATATCCCTGAACTTTAATCAGTTCTCCGGTGTTATTAAAAATGCCGATCGCGTTGATGATAGTGTTTATAATCTTTCCGTTTTTCGAGATGAAGTCTACTTCATAATTTTCAATTTTTTTATTTTGAGCGATCAATCCAATGATTTTCCTACCATCTTTAGGGTTTTTATAAAGCCTAGCCAGACTTGTTTTTTCTGTCTCCAACTTATTTTTAAACCCAAATAAATCTAAAAACGTTTTATTACAGTTTAATATTTTCCCTTTAACAGAAACTACGTAATTGGCTGAAATATCATTTTCAAAATACTCTAATAATTCAGTTCTGCTTTTTTGGAGTTCTTCATCGGCCAGTTTGCGTTCGGTGATGTCCTGAACCTGGAGCAGATATCCTTTAATTAAATGCTCTTTTGTTCCAAATATTGGCGTTATAATATAGTCCAGATGAGCTATTCCACTTTTATTTGTTCTATATTGCTTAAGCTCCTTAACTTTTTCAAAATTAAAAATTGCCTGGTATGAGATAGATTTTCCCTGGCGAAGTTTTATTTGTCTTTCAGGGTTTAAACTAGTACCTTCAAAAAGATTAAACTCCTTAATTTCTGAAACATCCGGTATCCCAAACATCTCCATAGAAGCCTTGTTTGCCGCAATTTGCTTTCCGTCTGCCTGGTAAAGTTCTATACCAATAGTTGATTCATTAAAAATAGTTTTAAACTTTTCTTCACTTTCCCGTAGTATCTCGTCAGCTAGTTTACGTTCTGTAATGTCACGGGCAGAAGAATGCATGTAATGAACTCCATTGATGATAATCCTGGTATTATTAAATTCTACATCGACTTTTTGACCATTCTTTTGCTTTATTTTTGATTCCGTTAATATTTCCTCCCCACTCATTATCCTGTTGTGGAACAACAAAAAGGCTTGCAAATCCTGAGTTTCATGCAAATCAGGAATTTTCATTTTTAATAATTCTTGTTCTGAATAACCTGTCAATTTACAGGCAGTGGTATTAACCATAATAAAATTAGCTTCAACATCTGAAATGAAAATTGCATCTCGCGAACCATTAATAATGGCTTCATGCCAGGTATTTAATTTCTCTATCATATCTTTGGCAGGCTTTTCTAGTTTTTTAAGTTCTACGTATTTCCTCCTTTTCATTATGATGAAATGAAGTATTTTAACATAGCAAATCTTTAGTATTCAAAACTCCGTTTATAACTCCTTAAAGATAATAATAAAATGAAATCTTTTGCTTTTTTACAAAAGGTGTGAGTATCTCATTAAATTTTAAAGTATTGATTATTGAACCAAACCTCACGCTTATTTAATTGCTATTTTTTGTTAAATTTAACCCATAAAACAACACAATGTTCGATTCGAAAATTACCATTATTGGTGCCGGAGTAGTTGGATTGTCAATTGCTGCCAAGCTTTCTGAAAACTATCATTCCGTTTTTGTTATTGAACGAAACAAACTTTTTGGGCAAGAAACCAGTAGCCGGAACAGTGAAGTAATCCATGCCGGAATTTATTATCCCAAAAATAGCTTAAGGGCAAAACTTTGTGTGGAAGGCAATAAATTGCTTTATCAGTTTTGTGAGCAATATGAAATTCCTCATAAAAAGTGCGGGAAACTAATCGTAGCAACAAGCAAAGAGGAAATCCCTATTTTAGATGAAATCAAACAAAAAGCTACCGATAATGGCGTTGATGATTTAATCTTTTTGAACCAGGAAGAAATTGCAAATCTGGAGCCCGATATTTTTGCTTTAAAAGCTTTGTTTTCGCCATCTACCGGAATTATCGAATCACATTCATATATGAAAAAGCTGGAAACACTGGCCGTGAATAATGGGGCTGAAATGGTTTATGGAACAGCTGTTAAGGCTATTAAAAAGCTGGAACAGGGTTATGAAATTTCTTTGCTTGAACCCGATGGAACATCTTATTCGTTTACTTCAGAATATATCATTAATTCGGCGGGGCTCGAATCTGATCTTGTTGCAGAAATGATAGGTATTAAGATTGAAGAATTAAGAATCCAATTTTGCAAAGGACAATATTTTAGTATCAATCCACCTAAAAACCGTTTGTTAAACCATTTGGTTTATCCCGTTCCGGATCCGAACTTAATTGCGTTGGGAATACACGTAACAATTGATTTAGGCGGAGGTGCAAAGCTAGGCCCTGATGCGGTTTATCTGGATGAAAACCTTTATGATTATACAGTGGATCTTACCCGAAAAGAAGTTTTTTACAATTCGGTAAAACGATTTTTACCTTTCCTTGAATTGGAAGATTTAAGCCCTGAAATGGCAGGACTTCGTCCAAAAATTCAGAAAAAAGGAGAAACCTCAAAAGATTTTTATATTCAGGAAGAAAGTGAAAAAGGATATCCCGGTTTTATCAATTTGATAGGAATTGAATCACCGGGATTAACAGCTTCTTTGGCCATTGCAGAAATGATTGAAAGTATCCTTAAATAAGCTGAGTTCGATCTCAGAATTTTATATGAGGCATAATCCGGCATGTCTGAAATTTAACCGTTTGAGCTTGTGAGACCTTAGATAATTAATGTTAGATAAACTTTTTTTTCTGATATCTAAATTCTAACGTCTTTTGACTTAGCTGATAAAAATGTAAATTACTCAAATATTTTCATTTCAATTTTTTTATATCGAACTTACCTTAAATAAATGCTGTTCTTAAAATTGATTGTGAAATTAATCTCTTCTCAAAAAATAATTTGTAAATTCACTACGCATATTAACCTAACTAACAAGGAGATTCTTATCATGAAACTATCTAAAAAACTATTTTCATTAATTTTTATTGGCAGCATCAGTATTTCATGTATTGCTCAAAATCCGATTACCGTTGGCGAAGTCACTGCAAAACCGGGCGAAAAAATAAGCGGTTATATTATTGTTCCGGCCGGCAGAGACAGCGACATCGTAAAGGTTCCAATTACTGTAATTAACGGGATAAAAGCCGGACCTACCCTCGCACTTGTCGCAGGAGTGCATGGATATGAATATCCACCGGTATTGGCAATGACAAAGCTATCGCAACAATTAGATCCAGTTAGTATCTCCGGAAAAGTAATTATCGTGCATGTTGCGAACGTACCCTCTTTTTTAAAGAGAACGGTGTATTATAATCCATATGATTGGAAAAATTTCAATCGGGTATTCCCTGGCAAAATCGATGGTACAAACTCCGAACGGATTGCTTTTCAAATCACAAAAGAAGTCATTGATCAATGCGATTATCTGATAGACAACCATTGTGGAGACGGGAATGAAGATCTTATGCAGTATTTATATTACACTGAGATTGGAAATCCGGAGGTAGATAATAGATCAAAGCAACTGGCTATAAATTTTAATTTGAAGGTTATTGTTCATGAAACGAATAGAACCAAAGATGTAATTAATTCATTGTATGTTAGCAATACCGCATTGTTGAGAGGTAAGCCTGCAATATCAATAGAAGCAGGCAAACTTGGCGGAACCGCAGAAGAAGATATCAATGCAATTATGAAAGGTAGCTATAACATTTTAAAACACCTCAAAATGATTGCCGGTGAACCTAAGTTGGATTTTCAATCGGTTTGGGTCCAAGAATTTAAAATCATCACTTCTGAGCATGAAGCCGGACTTTACTATCCTATTGTTTCAAGGGGCGATCATGTTCAAAAAGGCGAACTTGTAGGTTATTTGACAGATTATTTCGGAAATAATTTACAGGAAGTAAAATCGCCATTTGATGGGATCGTTCTTTATATTATTGCAACGCCACCTATGTCGTATGGTGAACCAATGGTAATGATCGGAAGGTTTTAAATTACTTGATTTTGTAAAAGAAATTCCTTAGCCTTTTTTTCTTGTCCGTCGGTAATAAAATACTTGAGCTTTAGGTAAAAATTAAATTCCCTGCGAAGCTGAGGGCTAAACTCCAAGGACAAATAAAATAACTCCATTTCTTCTTTTGAGAACTCGTTGTAATTATACCGATCTATTAATTCCTGATATTTGAATTTCATTTTTTTATAATTTGAACCATACTAATCTGATAACCATCATCCATGCATTTGGGACAGTATTTGATTTTTACTTTTGAAGTATATCGCACCTATAACATTTGTAATCAGACAGTACTTTTGATTTTACCAGAATATACATCATAACTACTAGCATTAGATACAAAGATTGAATAAAGATATGACGACGAATAAGTCATAATTCTAGGCGAAACGCCTAAATTTAAAATTACTTTAACCTCATTTCGAACTAAGCATTTCTCATGAAACTGGCCAAGCATGTCTGAAATTTTAACCTTTTGAGCTAACAAGGTGTTAGCTATTGGCATTTAGCTGTTGGTCAAATAGCAATTGACTTTTGTCTACATTTCGTGTCTTGAATCTTGTGTCTAATTTCTAACATCTAAAGTCTAACGTCTTATATCTTAATTTATCAAAACAAATTTTATGCAGGAAACTGAAATGGATATCCTATATTTTGTTTTATGGCTTTTTCATAAATAAATGCAGCTGCAGCTACATCCTGAAGGGCTGTTCCGGTAGCATCATAAATGATTACTTCCTTATGGGATTCCCTGCCCTTTTTCTTTCCAATAATGATGTCCCCCAGTTCTGAATAAATATCTTCTTTGTTTATCAAACCTGCATGAATAGCATGATGAATTTCTCCAACTTCAACACATTGGCCTAAAATATCGGCAACAACTTTATGGTCGGCCAGAAGCTGAGGGTCTAATTCTTGTTTTTCAGGGCTATCTGCTCCAACAGCAGCAATAAATAGTCCCTCGTGAATATATTCTTTTTTGATATATGCTTCTCTGGATGGGGTGCAACAAACACAAATTTGACTTTGCAAAATGGCTTCTCCCAGGTCTTGTGCAGGTAAAACTTCAATTTTTAATTTATTCGACATTGTTTCGACATAGTTGGTCATTGCTTCTTCATTCTTGTCATACGCAAAAACTCTTTTGATATTTCGCACCTGCATAATCGACTCAAGTTGAATTTGCCCCTGAATTCCACACCCACAAATGGTAATAATATCAGCATCTTCTAATGCAAGATATTTTACGGCAACAGCGGTTGCCGCCCCGGTTCTTTTTATAGTAATATCTCCCGACTCAAAAATGGCCAGTGGAAATCCGTTTTCACCATCATGAAGTAAGATTAATCCTTGAATATTCGGAAGTCCAAATTTTATTTTATTTTGGAAAAAACCTCCGTTACTTTTCAAACCAAAATAAATTTTTGGAGTTTTTAATCCACCTGCTTTAATATGAAATTCACCATTTCCCGAATCAAAATGGAGCAAATCCGGATTTAAGACTTCTCCTTTGGCGTACAACCTGAATGCATTTTCTACAACTTCAATATGTTCCGTGAGCGACATCAATGATTGAATGTCACTTCTGTTGAAAATCAATGAATGTTTGAGCACGATACTTTTATTTTATAAATATTACGTAATAATAAGCGTCATTCTAAACGTCCTTGCCCTTAAACAATACCTCAATCTTAGCCTCATTGCTTAATAAATTGGGCATTAATAACCTTTCCTTCAGTAATCATTTGTATGAAGTACATCCCTTTTGCTAAATCCGAAATATCCAATTGATAATTATTTGAATTTAATAATTCGATTGAATGGTAAAGCCTTCCGTCTATACCAATCACATTCAGCAATACCTTTTTCCGGATTTTTTCGAATTTAATGTTTAATACATCACTTGCCGGATTTGGAAATATTGTGATTCCTTCCTTTAATAAATCATCGATTCCTAAAGCCCTGATGTAAATAGTACTCCATGGTAGAGATGCTGAATTTGGATTGCCAAGTGCATCAAAAGCAACACCCTGAGCAACACTTGCACTAACAATTCCATCAACAATTGGACTTAATTTTACAGAAAATGAAGAATTACCAAGTAGTGTAAACTGATTTTTTGTAGCGTTTACAACTGTTATTTTCGATACATCAAAACCGCTAACTTGTTCGCTAAAAACAATTGAAACTTCAATTGGTGAAACATTCGTGGGATTTGTTACATTTGAAGATATGGTTACTGTTGGACCAATTGTGTCCAACACAATACTAAAGGCTGCACTTTCCGAACCGATTACGAACGGATTGCTTGATTTTAATCTAACCTTGTAAGCATCGCCATTAAGGGTATTGTTAGGGATAATTCCGATTAAAACCCCACTATTATTTGATACTAATGTTCCAATTTGCGTTTCAGTGCTAAATTCACCATTTTTATTAGATAAGAATGCGGTAAAGGTGTTAGCTGTGAAGCTGCCTGAAATTGTAAATGGAATATTAATCACTCCTCCCAGTACTTTTGAAACAATAAAGGGCGAACCGGATATTGAATCTATGGTAATAGTTGATGCTGTCATTCTAATTTCATATGGGCCACTTTCTGATCCAACAATAACAGGATTAGTTGATTTTACTCTTATTTTATAAGAATTTCCTGCTGCAATTCCTGCCGGTATAATGGACTGAACATTACCAGAATTAGCATCCGACGTTAGGGAACCTATTTCGATTTCATTGGAAAAACTGCCACTGGCATCCGATAGGTAAGCTTTGTATTGGTTTGAGGTGTATGTTCCCGTGGAAGTAAAAGGTACGTTTATGCTAACCCCGGTAGTTGATGAAACACTAAATGGACTTCCACTAATAATCCCTGTTGTAATTGCAGCAGCCGCAGATTCCTGAACGGTAATTTCCAAATTATCCAAATAGCAGTTAATTCCATAATCTCCCGTGAATAAAAATGCGATATAAAGTATTGGTTGATTTTCGGCCGCAGATGGTAATGTAAAAGATTTGTCAGTCCACCCCGGATTATAAGAATTATATCTTATATAAGTCTTTCCATGATTCCAGGATGTTCCATTAATTGACCATTGAATAGTCACACTATCCTGATTGTTATAGGTAGCACTTTCATTCCATTGAAAATCTACTTTGATATTTGTTTTTTCGACTGTTGAATAGGGGGGGCTAACCAATCGAATTTGATCACCTCTATCGCAATCATCCGAATTAAACTTAACAAAATGTGAGCCTTCGTATGGAATTTGATTGGGCTGAGTACTGGTCGTAACAAAAGTTAGTTTTGGGATAACACTACCTACATCATTCACAATTTCTTGGGTCCAACAACCTGGGATAATTGAAGAATTAAATCCTTCTTTGATCGGGAAGGTATAATTACCCAGAACAACATCGTAGTTTGTTGATTTTATATTATTTGAAGCAACTTCATCCGACCCTCCATTTATATTGGACAAACTTGCAGTAAAAGTATGAGAACCGACTAAAAGTGTGGTTTCGTTGAAAATGATAGTTACGGTACTCCCAGCAGTTAAAATGCCAGTCCATGAATGTGAAACATCAGGTCCTCCATCTATTTTATACGATAAATTAAAGCTGTTTATAGTATTTGTTCCATTATTTATAATTTTAACAGAAGGACTGATATTCGTTTCATCACAATAGGTTTTTTCTTCTGGATTTATAATTTCTGAGATGGCTGCGTCAACAATCGGAACAGGAATTTCTTTTAGATCAGATTTCCACAAACCACGACCATAGGTAGCAGCATAAAGAACACTATTGTCTGGTTCTGATTCATTATAGTGAAGATCTAATTCTGTAACCATGACATTTGGCAGTCCCGAATTAAACAATGTCCAGTTCGCGGATCCATCTTTGAAGTAAACCCCACGATCTGTACCAACATATAAATGATTTTTTGTGAGCGCGAATTTATTTTGAACCAAACTAAATACAGGCAGACTAGGTAAGCCTGCTGAAATATCGGTCCAGGTGGTACCACCATTAGTAGATTCAAAAACATGAGCACCCGTGTATCCTCCAAATGTTGCCCAAACTATATCCGGATCATACGCGTGAACTGCCAAATAGGTAATTCGTGTGGGCAAACTATTGCTGACGTTTAACCATGTTGTGCCCCCATCTTTGGTAACCCAAATGCGCGATTGATCTGCAACATACATCACCTGATTGTTGGAAGGTGCGATGGCCATTGATCTTATATTATTGGATGTGTTGATGGTAGAAATTTTAACAAAAGTGTCACCTTTATCCGTCGATTTCCAAACATCCTGGTATCCAATATAAATTGTATTGTGATCAACAGGATCAATCAGAAATGGGGTTACCCAATGTCCTTCCAAGGTACCATCTCCAATATTTTCGTAGATATCACTGGACGATGCCCACAAATTAGTAGTACGTGCAATTTGTCCATTGATATAAGTACCGTATTGAATATTATGATCTGTATAATCAATTAAACATTCCATTCCATCTCCACCTTTCACATCATCCCAACTTCCATTATGGAAAAGTTTGGATCCATTATCCTGAAGGCCCGTTATGATTGTATTTGATGATGTTGCCGAAACACCCAATCGATATATCTGACTGATGGTCATCCCATTTGTTAAATCAGTCCAAACTGCTCCTCCATTGGTACTTTTGTATATTCCACCATCATTGCCTTCAAAAAGCGTATTTGGGCCTTGAAACTTTAATACATGTTTATCTGCATGAACTTCCGGTGCTTTTGGAACAGCCTTATTATAATTCGAATGATCCGTCCACATATTGTTAATCTTCCAGGTAACTCCTCCGTCAACCGACTTCCATGTATTGATTCCACCTAAATACAGAACATTTGCATTTTCAGGTGAAATTGTCAACGCCAGATCGTAACCTCCTTGGCCCGTATTATCTCCACTTCCATCACTATAGTATCCCATGATGCTATGACCACTAACAGCGCCATCAAATATTTTATCAAAGGTTTCTCCATTATCAATGGATCGATAAATGCCTGATAAACCACCACTCGAATTGGTAACGGCAGCATATACCGTCGAAGGCGCATTGGGGCTGACTGCTAATTCTATTCTTCTATCCGTTGATGCAAAAGTGTATTGCACGGTCCAGGTATTTCCCCCATTAAAAGTCCTAGTAATTTTTGGTCGACTACCTTTTGATGCTATGTATATCGTATCGGGGTTTGCAGGATGGAACTCCATATCAATTACATAACTGGAATCTCTATATATGTACGTCCCCCATGTAGTTGCACCATCTGTGGTTTTAAAAACTGCATTACTTACCCCAGCATACAATATTGAATTATTATTAGGATGAATCCGTAAAAACCCTGATAAGTAACCATCTGATACTTCAAAGGAACCGGCCGAGGCCCAAGAGCTTCCCCCGTTTGTCGATTTGAGAAAACCAATGCTATTATTATCTCCGGAATTTCCTCCACCAAGCGTATGTACAGATCCACCATCTCTATCACCAGTCGCGATATAAAGTGTATTTGAAGTTGCATAATCGGAAGGAATCGCAATATCGCTTACTCCTAATACATTATTATTATCGGTCAAAGCCATCCAACTAATACCATTATCAGTTGTTTTCCACAGCCCTCCACTAGGTGCTCCAACCCAATAAGTATTTGTGTCTGTTGGATGAAACGAAATACAATTAATTCGACCAATTCCTGCATAGCCACCATTTGAGGTAACCGGGCCAATGCTTATCCAGCTTCCATTTGAGCTTTTAAGTTGCGAAAAATTAGATGAAGATTTATACTTATCCCATTCCTTTGCAGTTGAAGTTTCAGGAAATTCACCAGTTTCAAAATCGATCCTTGATTCCCAATACCACTCCCATCTTTTAAACAATTTCCAGCCCGGGGCCTTAACCTCTTCTCCATTCTGGATATATTTTCCGTTCTTTACATTAAATGGTTTCCAATATTCATTAAAAGCATCTTGTATATCAAAAAAGGTTAACTCACTTTTTCTGCTTTTTAATTCTTCTAATTTTTGTTGCCAATCTTGAGCGTATCCGATTTGAAAAACAAGTATGAATGATAGTGTATATATGATCTTCTTCAGTTTCATTTGTTATAGTGTAAAATTTTTATAAATCGTTTCGTCGTTTTCCCCTTCAGTTTTGTAATTGATCCTTACTCTATATTGGCCTTTCTCAACCCTCTTATAAATTGACTTACGAATGTGTTCATCCACTTTAGGTCCGCACCAACTCTCCATTTGATTCCAACTTAATTCAATTTTGCCACCAGGATGCAATTCAAACTTATCTATTGAAGCCTGACAAGGAGCATCACACGGGCAATCAAGAATCTTGAGTTTACGCCAATTACCACTTTCAAGCTTTTCAATAAGTTCTAAAAGGTTGTCACTAGCATAAAATTTGAATTCATTTGTTTGAACAATTAATTGAAGTGTAAGTGAGTTTATTTCTTCAAAAAGTTTGCTATATATTTCAATATAGTGCGTTGAGTTCATTACTTCACTAAATGTTCCATTGTTCGCAATGTCAGTTGCTTTCTCAGAAATTCTTTCAGAAAACAGTTGAGCTAATTCATTCATTTTTTTCTGAGTTTCATCTATTTTCTTGTAATACTCCTTGTAATTATTTAATCGAATTTCGTGTTTCTTATTTTCTTTTGCCAATTCTGATTTTATCGTTTCTAATTTTTTATCATAACGAGATTTCAACCAAGTCCTATAAAAATAGAATATGATTGGGCTCAAAATAGATATCCCAATTGCTAATTCATATGGAACTATAT